>JAILBW010000229.1 GCA_024680695.1 Bacteroidaceae bacterium | reverse complement strand
AAGTTAGATGTTTTTTTACAAACAGATGCCTATTAAGGAAAAAAAAGTGTGTGCTGCTTTGTCCTTTGCCCTACAAACACTAATTTTGCACTTGCAAAAATGGTTTGACAGTATGCAAAAAGGAGTCTTTCTCATTCTCATGGCGATGGCGACATTGCCGTCCTTTTCGGCAAGAAGAGGACTTTCGCGCGAGGAGTGCGTAGAGGTACAGGAACAGGTAATTAACTCATGGATGGCACGAGAGCGCGAGGCGGGAAATGCGATACTGGCATTGCCCGATTCGGCGCGCGCCGTCAGTTCGTCGCTGGCCACAATGCCTTTCTGGTACAAGGTTTATGGCTCGGCACCAAAGGGAAAGCGTACGTTGTGGATTTCCCTGCACGGCGGTGGCGGAGTGCCACAGGAGGTGAACGACGGACAGTGGGATAATCAGAAGCGGCTCTACCAGCCCGAGGAGGGGGTCTATGTGGCGCCTCGCGCACCGTGGAATGCATGGAATATGTGGTGCCAGGAGCCCATCGACGAACTCTACGAGCAACTTATCCGGCTAATGGTGGCCTGCGAGGGTGTCGATCCCGACCGCGTCTATCTGATGGGCTATTCGGCAGGCGGCGACGGAGTGTGGCGTGAGGCTCCGCGTATGGCCGACCACTGGGCCGCAGCCTCCATGATGGCAGGACATCCGGGCGACGTCTCGCTCGTGAACCTGCGCAATATGCCGTTCATGATATGGTGCGGTGCCAACGACGCAGCCTATCAGCGCAATGTGCTCTGCGCCCAGCGAGGCGAGCAGATGGACTCGCTGCAACGCGACTGTCCCGAGGGATACATCCATCAGACGCACATCATGCAGGGCAAGGGACACTGGATGGATCGTGAGGACCGCATCGCACTGCCCTGGATGCGCCGCCACATACGCAATCCCTACCCGAAGTCTGTCGTCTGGCAGCAGGAGGAAGTGGTGCGCCCCACATTCTATTGGCTTCAGGCACCCGCTGGAGAACAGGTGCGCGGACGCCGGGTGGACGTCACCATCGTGGACAACACCATCCTGCTCACTCGCTGCGACTACACCTCGATCACGCTTTGGCTGAACGACGACCTACTCAACCTCGACAAGAAGGTGACGGTGAAGAGCGGCAAACGGACACTCTTCCGTGGGCGCATTCCACGCACGGAAGCGAACATGCAAGCCTCACTCGCCGAACGAGGCGACCCTCGCTATTGTTTTCCCGCAAAGATTACTGTTAGCTTGAAGGAACATTGACCATTGATCTCTTGATCTCTTGAACCCTTGAACCTTTTAACATTTCGTCTTCCATAGGAGAAAATCGGACGCACGTAGGATAAAAGGGGCGAATCGCGCCTCAAACATGAAGATTTTATAGGATTTTATCGTCCATATCGAATCTTTGCCCTACCTTTGCGGCCGATTTTTATTTGCAAAACGATATGAAGAAGAAAATCATTCTTGCCCTTACGGCAACTCTCGCCTCGGCCTCCATGATGGCTGGTGGCCTGCTCACGAACACGAATCAGAACGCCTCGTTCCTGCGCCAAATGAGTCAGGACGGCATCATCGACATCACGGGCCTCTACGCCAATCCCGCCGGCACGGCATTCCTTTCACCTGGTCTGCACCTGAGCCTGAACATCCAAAGTGCCAAGCAAAGTCGCGACATCACCACGTCGTTCCCCCTCTTTGCCTACAACCGCCAGAACCCACAGGCTACTCACCGCTTCGACGGTGACGCATTGGCTCCGGTGATTCCCTCGCTGCAGCTGTCGTACAATTGGGACTCGCGTTGGAGCGTAAACGCAGCCTTTGCCTTGGGCGGCGGAGGCGGCAAGTGTGAGTTCGACCAGGGACTCGGTACCTTCGAGGCACTCTATGCCAGCCAGATTTATTCGGGTGTAGTCAGCGACCTGGCCACAGCCATCGCACCCAGCCTTATCGCGGCCGGAGTGCCTGTCGCACAAGTGTCCACACAGGCACAGGCCGCTGCAACAGCAGCTTTTCGCGGCTATGACCTGAACGCATACATGAAGGGGCGTTCCTATCAGTTTGGCCTCACCTTGGGCGGTACCTATAAGATTATGGACAACCTTTCGGCCTTCGTGGGCCTGCGCGGGGTGTTTGCCACCAACAACTACAACGGATGGGTCACCGATGTCAAGGCTTACTACCAGAATCCCGCCGACGGACAGATGGCTACGACCGACCTGTCGGCCAACAGCCTCGACCTGAATGCCGACCAGACGGGCTTCGGCGTCACGCCGATTATCGGCATGGACTGGCAGGTTGACTCGCATTGGAATCTGGCCTTCAAGTTCGAGTTGCCCACGCACCTGTCGCTCAAGAACAAGACAGAAATGAACGCCTACACCGCAGCTGTGGCACAGACGAATCCCACATTGGGACAGTTTGCCGACGGACGTAGCGTGCGTGAGGACGTACCCGGCATCATTGCAGCCGGCGCACAGTATAAGGCTTGCGACCGTCTGCGCCTCATGGCCGGATGGCACTACTACATGGACTGCCAAGCCAAGAAGGAGGGTGACAAGCAAGAACTCATCGACAAGGGAACCCTCGAATTCAGTGCCGGTGCCGAATATGACGTAATGCGCCGCCTCACGCTGAGCGCCTCGTGGCAGTGCACTCGCTATCGTCTGAGCGACGAATACATGAACGACCTCAGTTTCAACCTCAGCAGCAACGCCATCGGCGTGGGACTCCGCTTCAATGCCAGCGAACACCTCACCCTCGACTTCGGCTATATGCACAACTTCTACCAGACGCGCAATGTGGACATGACAACAGCAGCCGGCACGAAACACGATCACTACTATCGCAGCAATAGAGTATTCGGAATCGGTGCGAATCTTAGCTTCTGAGGAATGCTGGATGGTCTAAAAAAGTTATCCCGGCATCCTGTTATAAAAACGGAATGCCGGGATAATAGTATACAGGGGATTCTCCCTGCGCTATTTTACCATTTCCAAGATTCGCTTTGCATCCATGTCGCCTTGTTTGGCCTCGGCACGCAGCTCCAGCATGACCTCCGCGCCGTCCTTCTCGTTCGCAACAGCCTTTTTGAAGAGTTCTTTGGCCTTTTTCAAGTCTTCGGGCACGCCTTTACCCTTCATGTAGCACTTTCCGAGTGCCAATTGCGCCTCGGCATTGTCCTGTTCGGCCGACTTCTTGAAGTACTCCACAGCCTTGGCACGGTCTTCCTTCGTGCCTTCGCCGTTCTTGTAGCACTTGCCCACCTCGTACTGTGCCTTGGCATATCCCTGCTCGGCAGCCTTCATGTACCATTGGAAGGCCAGATGGTCGTTCTCCTTCGTACCCAGACCTTTGTCGTAGCACTTGGCCAGTCGGTACTGTGCCTTCTTATGACCCAAGTCTGCAGCTTCCTTCAATCTGGAAACAGCCTGCGTGTAGTTCTTTCTGTCGTAGTACGCCTTGCCTTCGGCGTAAATCCGTTCGGCATCCTGTGCCATCGCTGCCCCGCCGAGAACGAGCAGCAAGAGGGTGATAATTGTTCTCATTGTCTCTGTCTTATATATATTCTCCGCCGCAAAGGTACGAATAAGTAAGCGAAGTGCAAAAAGAAAAGACGATTTTCTTTTCGCACCTTCGAACGAAAGTACTTTCGACGAAGTAAAAGGTACGAATAAGTGAGGCAAAACAAAAAAAACTTCCCGTTTTTCTTTGCCATGTCCCCGCTTATTCGTACCTTTGCACGCCATTTACACCCATACATCGTTACCAAGAGAGTATCAATTAAGGCAAAAAAGAACAAAAACAATACTGCAATGAAACAAGGAATTCATCCCGAGAACTATCGTCCCGTAGTGTTCAAGGATATGAGCAACGGCGACATGTTCCTGAGCCGCTCGACCTGTAAGACAAATGAAACCATCGAGTTTGAGGGCGAGACCTATCCACTCGTGAAACTGGAAATCTCGAACACATCTCACCCCTTCTATACGGGTAAGAGCAAGCTCGTCGATACTGCCGGTCGTGTCGACAAGTTCATGAGCCGCTACGCACGCTCGAAGAAATAAGTACGAAACATAGTGGTTAGTAGTTAGGAGTTAGGAGTGTGGAGTTGTACTCCGCGTTCTTAGCTCCTAATTTTTTTTCTCCAGCTTCTCCTTGCTTTTTGAATCCTGAATCCTACCCTCCCATGAAAGTAAGACGACTGCTCACGCTACTCGCTGTCGGTCTGGTGCTGACCGCCTGCAACAACAGCGACGATGACATGCCTAAGCCCCCCCCCTCGGGACAAGAAGGCAACAACAACAACGCGAATGCAAACACTGCGTTCACCAACTACTCGCGACGAATGGAGATGCCTCGCCTGCAGGGCGACGCCATGAGCCTCTTCCGCGTGAAAACGGTACCGACCTATGGCGTAAACTACTGCTACGAATTCGACTGCCTGCAGCGGGCCACACGATGGATTGCCTTTCGATGGGACATCGACAACAGCGTGGACAACAACATCGGACGCTCGGAGATGTGGGACGAGGATACCCAGATTCCCGAACCCTATCGCGTCACGCTCGATGACCACCGAAGCAACGGCTTCGACCGCGGGCATATGCTGGCCAGTGAGGACAGGCAGAATTCAAGGGAGGCTAATGCCCAGACTTTTCTGATGAGCAATATCCACCCGCAGTATAACAGCTTCAACGCAAGCCCATTCGTGTGGGGAAACATGGAGAACTACGTGCGAAGGTTCTATCTGAACTGGACACCGAAGAAAAATGCACAGGACACCATCTATGCCGTCAAGGGCGGTACTATCGGCACTCAGGGCGGTTCCATCGCCCCCGACGATCAGATCCTGATGCGGACGGCAAAGGGGCTCATCGTGCCGAAATACTTCTTCATGGCCTTTCTTTACAAAAACACTCAGGCATCGCAGGGCGGATACAAGGCCATCGCCTTCTGGGTGGAGCACACCAACGGCACCGACCGCACTTCGGGCAACGACCTGAAGAAATATGTCATCAGCATCGACTCACTGGAGACACTTACGGGCATCGACTTCTTCTGCAACCTGCCCGACGACATCGAAAAAGTAGTAGAGAGCAACTGCACGCCCAAGGCATGGGGCTTTCAGTAAATCCAACCGTCGGTAACTCAACTTTCGCACGTTGCCCGCACAACGTGTACTTACATTCTTTTCCACACGAAGAACTTGGCTTGCCGAGCTAAGAACTATTCTTGCCAGCGAGGAGCGTACTTTTTGGAAAGCATAAACGCTGCCGTCACTTTGCTTGAATATGAATGAACCTTGGCATGGGCCTATTCTGATGTCTCTACTCCCAACTTTGTCCGGAGCTGGCGTTCTTTTGAGTAGCTATGCTCGAAGAAGCTTCCCAAGTAATCAAGCGCGACAAATCAGGTGCAGTTCTTTCGGATGCCGAGCGAAAAGTTTCCTTTCTATTTCAAACAAGTGAAACTTCCGAAAACGCAATTACTAAAAAGTGTTAAATCGCGCGGGATTATATATAATAATGTATTGCGCTTGAAGGAAAATGTGTAATTTTACGCCACAACAAGCGTAAACAACAACTTTTAAACATCAATCCCTATGAAAAAGAGCTTTACACTAATTCTTGCAGCATTGGCATGCATGCTGGGAACGAGTACAGTGGCACGGGCCGAGAAGGTGCCCGAGGCAGCTGGCCGTTGGACATTCGACAATGTCGAAAACCTGCTGGCAACCTCCGAGGGTAGCCTGACCCTTACTCCTGCCACAATCGGAAAAAAGAGCATCACCCTTGTGGAGACGCTCAACGAGGCAAGCATCTACGCCACGGATGGACCTCTGTCCAAGAACAAGGCAATCTTTGTGCCCAAGAATTCGGCATTGATGGTGGCTCGCAATGCCGAGGCTGCCACGGAGAACTACACCATCATGATGGACATCAAGGTGAATGATGCCAGCGTCTATGATGGCCTCTTCCAGACGAATAAGTCGAACACCAACGACGGAGACATCTTCATCAACGACCACCAGATTGGTATCCGGACGGGCGGCTTGGGATACAACGGCACCATTCTCGATGACACTTGGTACCGCGTTATGCTCATCAACCGCGATGGCGCATTCAGCGTGTACGTAGATGGCAAGCTGCTGAGCACCAGCACCAGCCGTCAGGGCTGCTGGGAGATCGACCCGTGGGGTTTCTATCTCTTCTGCGACGAGGACGGCGAGGCTAACGACACTTACGTAGCCGAAGTGGCTTTCTGGGAGTCGGCGCTCACCGAGGAGCAGATTGCAGCCGTGGGTGGTATCGATCGTGACGAATATATGACCGTCACCACCGAGTCCGTCAAGAAGTTCAACGAGCTGGACTTTATCGTGACCGTGAATACGAACACAAACGTGACGTTCACTCTGCCCGAATGGGTCGAGGCAGTGGATGTGACTCCGTTCTCGGGCGAGAAGGACTACGCCTTCCGTTTCAAGGAGATGACCGAGGCAGGCAGTCGCAGCGGCTCCATCATTGTGAAGGGTGGCAGCCTCGAGGCTGTCGAGGTGCCGGTAACACAGGTGTTCATGGGCAACGATGTGCCCGAGGCTGCTGGCTGCTGGACGTTTGACAATGCCGCCGACCTGCTGGCTGGCACTGGTACGGCCACGCTGAAGGCAGCCAAAAAGGGAGCACAAGGTCCCGAAATTACAGTTGATGCCGTAACGGCTGGAATCGTTCCTGTCGACGGACCTACGGAGAAGAACGGTGCCGTAGGCATGCCCGTCGAGGCTTACCTCCAGTTGACCACCAACCTAGGGGTTCCCGAGACAAAGAACTACACGATCATGCTTGACGTGAAGCCCACGACGCTGGGTGGATACCACGCACTCTTCCAGACTGACCCGACGAACCAGGCGGACGGCAGCTTCTTCATCAAGAACGGCGCAATCGGACTCAACAACAGCGGACTGGGCTATAAGGGCAGCATGCAGGAGAATACCTGGCACCGCATTGTCTTCGTGGTCAAGGATGGCTTTGCATTCACCTATCTGGACGGAGAATCGGTGGGCAGCAGTGCATCGCCCAACGCCCTGTGGACTCTGAAGCCCGAAGCACTCTTCTTTGCCGACAACGACGACGAGGATGGCTACAACTCGGTGGCTGAGATTCGTTTCTGGGATGTGCCCCTGACTAATGAGCTCGTGACGCTTCTCGGTGCCGTGAAGCAGACGGCTGCCGAAGAACCCCTTGCCGACCCCATCGGCGTCTGGACCTTCGACGATGCTGCCAACCTGCTGGCCGGTACTGGTACAGCCGCTCGGACCGCAGCTGTCAAGGGAGCCGAGGGACCTGAGCCCGCCAGCGATATTGCTGCCGCAGGAATTGTACTCGCAGTGGGTCCCTCAGCAAGCAACGGTGCTGTGACCGTGCCCAAGGATACCTATCTGAAGCTGGCTCACAACCAAGGCGGCGACCAGAACTCCTTCGCCGTGCTGATGGACATCCGGCCCAAGAATGTGTCGGTGTACAATGCACTCTTCCAGAGTGACGCCACGAACCAAAGCGATGCCGACCTCTTCCTGAACAAGTCGAGCAAGCTGGGCATCAATCTTAGCGGCTTGGGCTATGGCGGCCAAGTAGTGCAGGGCATCTGGCATCGCATCGTATTCTCGGTTTCCGACAATTGCATGGCCACCTATATCGACGGTGAACGGATTAGCATCACCTACACGCCCAGCGACCGTTGGACGCTCCATGATGTGGCTTATTTCTTTGCCGACGAGGATGGCGAAGAGGGCGTTGTGGACATTGCCGAGCTCCGTGTATGGAACACCTCGCTGACCGAGAAGCAGGTAAAGGAACTGGGCGCAATGGAATTCACATTCCCCGTGAAAATCGGCAACGCAGGCTATGCCACCTTCTTCAGTCCTGCCAATGTGGCTCTGCCCGAGGGCGTTGAGGCTTATACCGGCAAGGTGGAAAACAACAGCGTGAAGCTGACGGCTGTCGAGGGTAATGTGCCCGCCAAGGTCGGTGTCATCCTGAAGGGCGCTGCCGGCGTTTACGAGCTGAAGCCCGTGGAGAATGCAGGCAACAGCGACTCTTCGAACGAACTGAAGGGAATCCTTCAGGCTGTTGAGGCCACCGGCACGCAGTATGTACTGGCCGAGAAGGATGGCGTTGTGGGATTCTTCAAGGCCGAGGCTGGCACTCAGATTGCCGAATACAAGGCTTATCTGGAGATTCCCGAGCCGACGGTGAAGGTCTATACTTTCGGTAATGCTACAGGCATTGAAAGCCTCGCTCCGGCCTTCTCCGCAAGCGAAGGAACTGTTTATAACCTCAGCGGTCGCCGCGTAGAGAAGACTCAGAAGGGTCTCTACATCGTGAACGGACGCAAGGTTGTGGTGAAGTAAGGGGGACTTTCCCCCTTGCTATGCAATGCCATATTACAATGAGCTTGCGGGAGAATAGTCTCCTTGTTCGATTTCCCCTTTGCTCATAGGCGGGGGAATCGAGAGAGCGGAATAAACTGAATTAGACAGATAGCCCGTCGGCATTCTCGCCGGCGGGCTATCTGCCTTTCTTGCTTAAGCCTCTCGGTCTGCTACAGCAAGCAGCGGTCAAAACTACAGCAAGCGGAGGTCTCTGCTTGCTGTAGCTGGAGCCTCCGCTTGCTGCTGGGATTATGATTACTAATTGTTATTGCAGTCCGCTGAAAATGACTTGCAGTGAGAATGGGACTGTCGCTTTTCCTGCGGGCTTAGCGGATAAAGTTCATCGGCTGCCACTCCTCGCGTTCGGGATAGTCGGGTTGGCCGTCGGCATGAATCTTCCTGAGCAGCCAGGCCATGTTGTTGGCCAGCGTGCGCATTGTCTGCATGCCCTCGGTGTCGAGTGCCGCCTGCCCCTCCTCGCGTCCATAGACCATGTTCCAGTACTGAGATGTCACTACGGGCATGTTCATCATCTGGAACGGCATAGTCAGTGTCTGGAACACGGCTGAGCCGCCGCCACGCCGACACACTGCAACGGCTGCGGCGGGCTTGTTCTGTGCTCCCTTGGGGTTCGAGTAGAATACGCGCTGAATGAGTGAAAGTACGGTGCCGTTGGGCTGTCCGTAATAGACGGGCGAACCTACTACAAGCGCATCGGCTGCTGCCAGTTTCTCGACCACTATGTTGCAGATGTCGTCGTCGAAAATGCAATGGCTCAGCTGCTTGGTCTTGCACAGGTTGCAGGCAACGCAACCGCGGACGGCTTTGGTGCCTATCTGGATGATCTCCGTCTCGATGCCGTGTCGGCCCAGTGTCTTTGCCACCTCGCTCAGTGCCAGAAACGTATTCCCGTTGCGACGGGCACTTCCGTTGATCAATAGTACGCGCATCGTCCTACCTCCTCATTATCTTGTATGAGCGATGTCCGTCCTTCACAATGTATGTGCCGACGGGGAGTGTCGAGAAATCCACGCGAGTGCCACCCCGACGGGGAGCGATCTGCAGCACTTGGCGACCTCCGAGGTCGTAGATGGTGATGCCACCCTCGTTCTCGCTTGCCGTGAGCTGTTCCACGGGTGTTACGCCATCCTCGAGCGTCATCTTCTCTATCTCGCTGAAGGGAAACTCGACGCTGAGCGTTGCGCTGGTCACTGCCAGAGTCTCGCTCGTGGGAAAGGTGACCTTGGGATCGTCGGCAAAGCTGAAGGTGAGCACGCCCTGGGTAGTCGTGTAGAGGTTCAGCTGCTGCTGCGCCTTGGCCATCGTGCAAAGGCACAGCAGGAGAGCGGTGAAAATATGTCTTACCATAATTCGTCTTTGTTCGATTCGTTAAACACTCGGTTCAGCAGTCGCGGCGATACGCCAAGGTCGGTCGGACGGCGGATGAATGCGGGCGGCGTGTAGGGCGACAGGTCGGCACGCAGGTAAGGTGCTGCAGCACCGGGATCGACGATGCGGGCATCGATGGTCTGCACCGTGGTGCGCACGTCGGGAATTTCTAGCAGGCCGTCCACCGATTCGATGCCCCAAGGATTGCGCATGGCGAAGATGGAGCTCTCTTTCGTCGAGAGCATGAAGGTGAAAGCGTGTCCGGTGACAGTCTTCAGTACGCCGCATGGGATGTCGCCCACGTTGAATCCGCCCACGCAAATCTTGCCCTGTGCGAGGCAGTATTCGATGGCGAGCTTCAGTTCGGAGGTGTAGAGCGAATTGGGCGAGAAGGCAAAGCTGTCGCCGCATCCCGTGAAGAGGGGCGCTACATGTTCTGTGCCGATGCCTTCGATGCCGTTGGTTTTGTAGATGGTCATGTACTTCATCATCGCCTTCTCCAGTATCGTGGCCCATGTCACGGCATTGTTCTTTCCGGTGACCTGGCCGATGTTGCCGTTGCCGTCGCAGAGAATCTTGTTCGACACACAAACGTCCACGGGATTTCCTTGCGGGTCGTACATCGTGACGGTGTAGCTGTTGTTCCCGTTGTTCTTGATAATCTGCTTGATATAGTCGGGGTACAGGTAGGCCATCGAGGCGAATACGGCGCAGGCACAGCAGTCGCCGATGGCGTGTTGGTTCACGTCCGCGGGCACTGGATTCGTGTATGGGTACAGCTTCACGGTCTTGGCCACCCATTGCGTTAGGCCGGCCACTTTGTCGGGTTCGTTGGCTGCGTTTGCCAGCCAGGTGCGGTCGCTCTCGGTTGTCTGGTGCTTGCCCTCGAAATGTTTGCCCATCGGCGTTATGGTCGAGTTCGACTTGCCCGACGCGTATTTTAATATGGTGGTGATGCTCGTGGTCTCCTTGTGCGAGGGCGGGTCGAGCTCAAACATGGCATTCGCTGCAGCCTCCTTGGTGGGGTAGAAGTAGCGATAGATGGTACCGTCCTGAAGGATGAGCATATCCTCAGTGTTTCTCGTAACGCTCCATCGCAGCGTGCCCGAAGTGCCGTTGCGTCCCAGTGCCATGAAGTAGTTGTTCTTCGGGAAGAAGCGCAGCGAGTAGGTGCCCACCTTTCCGTCTGCCTTGCCCCAGAAGAGCTCCGAGCCGGCAAAGGTGAGGTACTCCGTGCCTTCGTAGTGGATGACGCTCGAGCCGTTCTTGTAGAAGCCCAGATACCAAGTGCCGAAGATGTAGGTGTTCTCCTCAGTGACTGTGGTGATGCTTTCCACCTTAGCCGAGGGGAATACATAGACGTTGCCGTCGGTTTGGTGAATGACAATGCCCTGGGCATTCAGCCGGATGATGCAGATTGCCATCAGGGCAATGCTGGCGAGTAGTTTTCTTCTCATAATTGTGTGTGTTGATTATTCTTTCTTCGTGGATTATCCTGTTACGAGTTGCAAAGGTACGGATAAGTGAGCGAAAACGCAAATTTATTTGCAGTTTTCCGAACGAGAGTACGCTTCGACCATAGGTCAGAGGCACGGATAAGCGAGCGAAGTGCAAAAAGAAAAGACGATTTTCTTCTCGAACTTCCGAACGAGAGTACTTCCGACGGAGTCAAAGGTACGGATAAGTGAGGTAAACACCAAATTCCTTACAATAGTCCCTGTGCCTGCATCTCGCCGACTGCTGTCTCCAGTTCTTCGTACCACGCTTGGCCGAAGCGTTCGATGAGAGGCTCGCGCAGGAATCGGTAGAGAGGAAGACGCATCTCTGTGCCGCGCTGTACGGCTTCTCGGCAAATGTCCCAGCGATGGTACGAGAGGCCCACGTAGGCTCCGAGTTTCTTCTCGCGGATGGGATAGAGCGCGCAGCTGATGGGTTTCCTCCATCGTGTGCGTCCGTCGCGGAAGGCACATTCGAGTGCACAGAGTGCGCAGTCGTTTTTTTGTACGACAAAGGCACAGTCCCTGCCGCTCACGATGCTTGTAACGAGTTCGCCTTCGCGATCCACATAGCTTACGCCTTGGCGGTCGATGATGCTCTGAGCCTGTGCCGTCAGCTGGGGCCACACCGTGTCGAGGCATTCCTCGAGTCGAGCCACTTCATCCATTGTGACAGGTGCACCTGCATCGCCTTCCACACAACAGCGTCCGTGGCAGGCAGCGAGGTCGCAGCAGAAGTACTCAGTCAGGATGTCGGTGTGTACCACCACATCGCCCACCATGAGCATACTACCAAATGATGGCTGGCTGTCCATGCTGTTGAAGGTATTGGTTGCAGAGGTTGAAGTGATTATTGCCGAAGAAACCGCGATGGGCGCTCAGGGGGCTTGGGTGAGCGCTTTGCAGGATGAGGTGGCGCGAGGCATCGATGAGGGCCGCCTTACGTCCAGCTGGTGCCCCCCAGAGCAGGAACACTAAACCTTCGCGCTCGGCCGAGAGCGTGCGGATGACGGCATCCGTGAATGTCTCCCAGCCGTGTCCGCTGTGGCTGAAGGCCTGATGAGCCCGCACGCTGAGGCAAGTGTTGAGCAGGAATACGCCCTGCTGTGCCCAGCGTGTCAGGTTGCCGCTCTGCGGGATGGGCGCACCAGTCTCGGCCTGTATCTCCTTGAAGATGTTCACAAGCGATGGGGGAAAGGCCACACCGTCGTTTACCGAGAAGCAGAGACCGTGGGCCTGTCCCGGTCCATGATAGGGATCCTGTCCCAGAATGACGACCCGCACCCGCTCGAAGGGTGTCTGGTCGAAGGCGTTGAAGATGAGGCGTCCGGGCGGGAAACACTGACCCTGTCCGTACTCCTGCCGCACAAATTGCGTCAGAGCCTGGAAGTATGGCTTGTCGAACTCTTCGGCAAGGCGCACTCCCCAACTTTCTTCGATACGAACGGTCATCTTTCTTTTTTAGGTCTTAGTCCAGTGTGGAGAGTCCAAGTGGGGTGGGGAGGAGTAGTGGCTTACTTGATAAGGCACTTGCCTGTCATCTCCTTGGGCTGCTCCAGTCCCATGATGTGCAGAATGCTGGGAGCCACATCGGCCAGTACGCCGTTCTCCACTTTGGCGTCCTTCTTCTCCGTCACATAGATGAAGGGGACGGGATTCAGGGAGTGTGCCGTGTTGGGAGTGCCGTCGGGGTTGATGGCATTGTCGGCATTGCCGTGGTCGGCGATGATAATTGCCTCGTATCCTACGGCTTTAGCGGTCTCGATTACGTCATGCACGCAGCTGTCGACGGCCACCACAGCCTTCTCGATGGCTTCATAGACGCCCGTATGACCCACCATGTCGCCGTTGGCAAAGTTCACCACAATGAAGTCGTACTTGTCTTCCTTGATGGCTGCCACCAGTTTGTCCTTCACCAGGAAGGCACTCATCTCTGGTTGCAAGTCGTAGGTCGCCACTTTGGGGCTGGCCACGAGGATTCGGTCCTCGCCCTCGTAGGGCATTTCGCGACCGCCGTTGAAGAAGAAGGTCACATGGGCATACTTCTCCGTCTCGGCCGTATGCAGCTGCTTCAGGCCCTTGCTGCTGATGTATTCGCCCAAGGTGTTCATCACGTTTTCCTTGGGGAAGAGGATGTGGACACCGGTGAACGAGGCATCATACGGTGTCATGCAGTAGTACTGCAATCCGGGGATCGTCTTCATTCCCTGTTCGGGCATGTCCTGCTGTGTCAGTACGATGGTGAGCTCCTTGGCGCGGTCGTTGCGGTAGTTGAAGAAGATGACCACATCGCCCTCCTTGATGGTGCCGTCGACGGTTTTGTTGTTGATGGGTTTCACGAACTCATCGGTCACTCCTTCGTCGTAGCTGTCCTGCATGGCTTCCACCATGTTGGTGGCCTGGTTGCCCTGTCCGTCGATGAGCAGGTCGTAGGCCATCTTCACGCGCTCCCAGCGCTTGTCGCGATCCATTGCGTAGAAGCGTCCCACGATGCTGGCGATTGCAGCGCCCGGCACTTCGGCACACTTCTCTGTCACCTGGCTGATGAAGCCCTTGCCGCTCTTCGGGTCGGTGTCGCGGCCGTCCATGAAACAGTGTACGTAGGTGTGCTCAATGCCATATTCGCCCGAGATTTCAATCAGTTTGAACAGGTGGTCGAGGCTGCTGTGCACACCGCCGTTGCTCGTGAGTCCCATCAGATGGACGTTCTTGCCGTTCACCTTGGCATATTCGTAGGCCGATACCACTTCGGGGTTCTTGAGGATGCTGCCGTCGGCACAGGCGCGGTTAATCTTCACCAAGTCTTGGTATACGATGCGTCCGGCACCGATGTTCAGGTGTCCAACCTCCGAGTTACCCATCTGTCCGTCGGGCAGGCCTACGTTTTCGCCGCTTGCCAACAGTTGCGAGCAGGGATATGTGCTTTGCAGCATGTCCATGTAGGGAGTGGGAGTGTTGAAGATTACGTCACCTTTACCTTGATTGCCGATTCCCCATCCATCGAGGATCATCAGCAGAGCTTTCTTTGCCATAATTCTTTATGTTGATTTCAAATTCGGGCTGCAAAGGTACGAATAAGTGAGCGAAAACGCAAATTTATTTGCAGTTTTCCGAACGAGAGTACTCTTCGACAAAGTCAAAGGTACGAATAAGTGAGCGAAAACGCAAATTTTGGAGCAGCGAATACAAAGAAATGCTGCATTTCATTTGTTGAGTCGTGACAAAGTTCGACCAAAGGTCAAAGGTGCGAATAAAAAAGATAAATGCAAAAGGCAAAACAATTGCGGGTAGCGAGCAAAAATACGACAGCAAGCACCGGCTTCCGCGACAGCAAGCACCGGCTCCCCCGACAGCAAGCGGAAGCTCCCGCGACAGCAAGCAGAAATTCTATCCTCAGAAGGGCTAAGCGAAACAAAGTTCAACCCCTTCAGATTCAAAGCGTAATCCATTCTACTCAGCTATGCCGCTTTGCTGGTCGAAGAAATTCACTCTGGAAAACACGATTTTTTGCATTTTGCATTTTGCATTTTGCAAATGACTTCGTTCGAGCCGGCTTCCGCTCGGCATAGCTCAAATGTGATTTGGTTCTGCTCTCTTCAGAACCCACCAACAACTTTCTTCCCGCTGACGATATACAGTCCTTTTCGGGGTTTGGCGTTTGAATCGTGGTAAATCTTTCGCCCCGACAGGTCGTAGGCTCCGTTTCGGGGAAAAGCGTTGAGGGCTTGGACGGACTCGACCCCCACGGCCGTATTGGGATTGCCCATCCGCCTCACTTGTGGCGAGTAGATGGCCTGATTCCAGTAACGAAGTTCGGCGATGTCTATCTGTCCCTCCTCGCCGTCTTCGTCGGCAAAGAAGTAGCAGACCTTGCGAAGCGTCCATTTCTCGACGCTCGGGGTGTTTGTCGATACAGCCTTGTTGCCATCAATATATGCCGTCATGCAGTTGTTTTCCACCACGAAGACGATGCGGTGCCATTGGCCTTCCACCAGATGGCCGCCATAGCCGAGCCCGCTGGTGCTGATGCCGATTGTCGTGTTCAGAGTGAATAGGGCGCCGTCCTTTTCGTTGTACTCATAGCTCTGGAACAAGGCATTGTAGCCCGCGAGGCTCTTTGGTCGGATATCCATCAGGATGGTGAACGTATTCTGGTTGGGTTCGGCCTGATTGTGAGCCATCTGCAGGTAGCTGTTGATGGGTACGGTTATGGCGCCGTTCCCTTCCGTCGGTCCCGGAATGGGTACAATGCCTGCTTTCGCCGGATTCTGTATTACCCGAGGGATGCCATTGCTCCCTCGTTCTGCGGCTCGCAACACGGCCGGCCCGCTGCCTGCGAGGAGGTCGTTCTCGTCATCGAAGGTCCAGACACTGACGGGTTCGGGGGTTGCTCCCTCGGCATTTATCTGGTCTATTATCACCTGCTGGTCGTCCTGTCCGGCAGCCTTGAGAAGGATGATGCCGCTGCGATTGCTGCCTTCCTTCATCGGCTGGGCACGGAACCGGTAGTTTCTCTTGCCTACGAACGGCATTACATCGATGGCCTCTATCCATTCCGGCACCTCGAAGGTGAAAGGCTCGTTGGCCTCCACCGTGATGGTGAAATCCAGATCGTCCGTCACTCTGACGCTCGGTGTCAGCAGCCTTGCGTAGGGCTCTTCGGGAGTAACCTCCTGAGGAGCAAGGCCCGAGAGAGCGCGCACTTCGTCCTCGGAGAGGCTCCTCTCCCAGTAGGCCACCTCGCTCACATAAGTGTCGGACATCTCGCCGTCCTCGTCGCAAAAGAGGTAGAAGCCCCAGGGGTCTATCTCCCAGCGCCCCTCTCCGGCGCAGGTGATGGTGAGGACACCATCCACATAGACATGCACCGTCCCATTGCGGTTCATCAGTGCGATTCGATACCATGTACCGTTCTGTATCTTGCCGAAATAGCCCCCCATTGCGCCCATGCCTATCTGGTTGCGATAGACGAAGAGGTCGCCGTCGTTGCTATTCGTCTTGTTGGTCTGGATGAGGCTGTTGTAGGCGGCTGCATCCTTCATCTTGACGTCCATCAGTACGGTCCAATCGTTGGTGAGCCCGCCGTTTGGGCGCACCACCTTGAAGCCCGCATTCTTGGGGATAAATGCAGCACCGTCGGAGTCGGTCGTCCCTTCGGCTGCGGTAATCCCAACCTCGTCCAAACGCTCCTTGACGGTGACGGATTTTTTCCCTATCGCGATGGGTTGCAGCACGAAGCTGCCCGATGAGACTCTGAGCAGGTCCTCGGGGGTGTCAAATGTCCATTGGGCATCGGGCTGCGAACTCTCCGTCCCGCCCACTTCGGGTGTCTTGAAACTAACGACGAGCGACTGCGACATATTATCGTAAGAGTCGTAGGCCACCACCTCCACCCTGTATTCGGTGCTGGGCTTCAGTTCGGACATTCTGTAGGTCAGCGTCTTGGGCATGTCGGCGTTGAGGTAGAATTGCGAGAAGACGAACTTCTCCTCCGTCACCATCCCTCCCTTGCCGGAGCGGATCCTGTAACGGAATACACATTCGTCGTCCGCAGCCTGCGGGATGGTCAGTTTGGCCGAATACGAGGAGGCCTCTACCGTGATGGCATCCTCTTCGGCAAAGCTGGGTGCGGGAAGTCCGTCGCGCAGAGGCACATTGTTGGGATTATCGTCGGCATCGCGCAGGTCGGCATACTGGAACTGGCTGCCGTCGAAGGGCGCCTTCAGCACCCATCGCCTTTCGGCACCTATTTCCAGATTGCGATAGGTGTCGTAGCGACGAATCTCGAAGTCACCATTCTCCAACTCGGACAGAATCAGGCCCTCGGTCACATACTGAAAATTCTCGGGATGGATGCCGGCATCAACGACTCCGGGGTTCACCTCGGAGTAGGTGGTAGAGCCGGTGTTGATGACAGTGTAGTAGTTCTGGTGGGGCGAATTGGCATGCGTGCCCTGATGGATGCTGCGTGGGTCTCCGATGGGGTAGTGGCTGTGACCGGCAAAGAGTACCACCTGCGGATACTTGTTCAGTATGGGGTTCAGTACCTTCATGCACCAGGCGTTTCCCGACTCGAACTCGGGCCACGAGCCATAAACGGTCCATCGGGGCGGAATATGTGTGAAGACGAAGATGGGTTTGCCCGGACACTCCTGACTGGCTCGGTCCAGGGCCGCCCGTAGCCACTCCTGAGTCTCCGTGGGATAGACGGCAAGGCCCGCCGACGGGGAACTGGTGTCTTGGGCATTCGAATTTCGCATGGCCACCGTAATGAAGGGGTAGCCCTTGATGACTTTGTACTGGTCGAGCGGATAGGGTTCGCCGCCGTTGAAGGTCTTTAATCCTTGCTGGTAGTTCGAGAGTGCATCGCCGGCGGGCTTCAGGTACTCATGTCCGCCCATGACGAAAATCAGCTCGCCTACAGGATTGGTGTAGTTCGAGGCATCACCGAAGACGCGGTTCAGCATCGCGTATTCGTCAGACGTACCCACATTCACAATGTCGCCTACGTCCACAAGCGCATCAAGCGTTGCTTGCGAAGTCAGGTTCCTAAGTGCGCGAGGAACCTTCACCATCGCTCCTTCGCCCGTGTTGTTTTCGAAGTGTGTGTCGCTGATTACACCAAAGGTGAGGCGGCTCGCCTCCTGCGCCCCACTGCTTCCCACGAGGCACAGAAACGCCAGCAGGAGAAGACTCAATCCTTTCTTCTTCATGGCAGTCTCGTTTTTATGTTGTCCCCGACTCGGGTTTACTCGGCCTCTTCGCTTGTGGGAGTCTCCTCTTCCTTTCGCTTGGCGAGGTATTCGGGCAATGCCATGCCAGCCTGGTCGAAGAGTTCAGCCAGAGGAGGCACACTCTTCATGAGCCCACTCAGGAAGTTGGCCGTACTCGTCTTGCCGTCGCCGCTGCCATTGTCCCAGACGGTCACCTTGTCGATGTTGATGCCCTTGATGGCCTCCACCTGCGTCTTTACGAGCTCGGGCAGTTTCTCGAGCAGCAGCAGAGTGTATGCTTTTGTGGCATCACCACCGGCAGCCTGAATCATCTTGTCGTAGCCACTGGCCTGCTTGGTGAGGATTTCGAATAGACCCTTTGCCTCGGCCTCCATCTTGGCGAAGATTGCATCAGCCTCACCCTTGGCATTGACGCGCTTCTGTTCTGCGGCAGCCTCAGCCTCGATGACGAGGCGCTTTTTCTCTATCTCCTGTGCCACGATGACATTGGCATTCTGCGTGGAACGCTCACGGTCGGCGCGCGCCTCCTCGGCCTTTTGTTCGGCTGCGTATGCCTCTTCGAGTGCCTGTGCGTTGGCAACCTTTTCGGCTGCAACAGCCTTGCGCTGTGCCTCAGCCTCACGTTCGCGACGAATTGCATCGGAGTTGGCAATGGCTATCTTTGCTTCGTTCTCGCCCTTGACGGCCTCTGCGTTGGCCTCGGCAGTACGGACGCGCGTCTCGCGGACGGCTTCGGCCTTACCAATCTCTCCCAGTTTCTCCTGCTCGGCAACGCGCACCTTAGCCTCGTTGATGGCCTTGGCGGCTGCTTCCTGACCGAGGGCTTCGATGTATCCGCTCTCGTCCTTGATATCGGTGACATTCACGTTGATGAGGCGCAAACCTATCTTCTTGAGTTCCACCTCAACGTTGGCGCTGATGGCCTCGAGGAACTTGTCGCGGTCGCTGTTCAGTTCTTCAATGCTCATCGTGGCGATGACAAGACGCAGCTGGCCGAAGAGAATGTCGCGCGCGAGTTCCTGTATCTGCTGAGCCGACTGTCCGAGGAGTCGTTCGGCGGCGGCAAGCATGCTGTCGGGCTCGGTGCTGATGCCGACAGTAAAGCGGCAGGGCACATCGACACGGATATTCTGGCGGCTCAGGGCGTTGGTCAGGTTTGCGTCGATGCTGATGGGTGTCAGGCTCATGTAGGCATAGTCCTCGATGATAGGCCATACGAAGGCGCCACCGCCATGCACACACTTGGCGCTGGCCTTCGACCCCTTGTTGCCGTAGATGACCAGAATCTTGTCGCTCGGACAACGGCGGTAGCGGTTAATCAATGCCATGAAGAGGAAAACCAGCGCGATAACGCCGATAACGGTAAAATAGAATGCTCCCATAGTTCTGTCTGTTTATGATGTTAATAATGTAGGGTTTTGCACTTTCAGCCCGATGGCATGTCTCAGAGGCGCTCCACGCGGAGAAGGTTGCTGCCGATGAGCTCCACGATGCGTACCTTAGTGCCGCTTGGTATCGGGTCGCCGTCGGTGACAGCGCTGAGCTCCTGCACCGAACCTTCGAAACTCACCTGCACCTTGCCCTGCCCCTTGCGTTCGCCGGGAATGCGCAGATAGACATCGCATGTGGCTCCGATGCAGTCCTCGATACGGAAAGCGCCGTTCGACTCGAGTTTCATCAGCTGGCGGAACATGAACAGGAAGGCTGTGACCATCAGCGCGCCGCAAATCAGTGCCACTATTGCCAGCAGCAGTTTGTTGGGGATGGACGAGTAGAAACATACACCGCCCCAGCCGATGCCGAGCAGGAAGTTCACCATATTGCGGATGGTGAAGAGCTGGATGGCTCCGCCCGTGTCCATCGTGTCACCGCTTGCATCTGCATCGCCGAAATCTGTGTCGGCATCCAGGCCGCCGTCAGTGTCACCAATGCCAATAAGGGTCAGTACCATCTGTATGGCAAATACCAAAGTCGTCAGCAGCGCAATCGTCCAATAAGCGCGCAGTGCGGGCTCCAAGCCGTTGTACCATGTAATGAAAGAAGTCATGTCTGTCTCTTGTTAAGGGTTTTCTCTGCAAAAATACGTTTTATTTTTCATTCCTGCATGCAGAAAAGCCGGTTTTTCTTGCGAATAGAAGTTTTTTTCGTACTTTTGCAACATGAACTTAACAATAGCGACCATGAGAGAGAGTCATCTGCTGTCCGTGTTCCGGCATTGTCCTGTTTGTGGCTCGTCCCGTTTCGTCATCGACAGCGAGAAGAGCAAGCGGTGCCAGGATTGCGGCTTTGTCTTTTTTCTGAATCCCTGTGCAGCCACCGTGGCTGTCATCCTGAACGCGTACAACGAACTGCTCACGGTGAGGCGGGCTAAGGAACCTGCCCGAGGGACGCTCGACCTGCCCGGCGGCTTCTGCGACTGCCGCGAAACGGCCGAGGAAGGGGTGGCGCGCGAAGTACTTGAGGAGACGGGACTTCGTGTGCAGGAGAGCCGCTACCTGTTTTCCATTCCGAACATCTACCGCTACAGTGGGATGGACATTCATACGATGGACATGTTCTTTGCCTGTCGGGTCGATGAGGGTCGCGAGGCCCATGCGATGGACGATGCGGCCGAGATTGCATGGACGCCTATCGCGCAGATTCACCCCGAGGCCTTTGGCCTAACCTCTGTCAGGAAGGGTGTGGAGAAACTTTTTTTGAAAAATTTCTTATTAAACTAAGGTAAGGAAAGGAATTTTTGCACTACCTTTGCGCCCAAATTCACCAATCAATCGGTTCAATGAAAGAAAATCTGGTTATCGTGGAGAGTCCCGCCAAGGCAAAAACAATTGAGAAATTTCTTGGAAAGGACTATACCGTACTCTCCAGCTATGGACACATTCGCGACCTGAAGAAACATTCCTTCAGCATTGATATAGACACCTTCTCGCCTGTGTATGAAATACCGACGGACAAGGCCAAGGTGGTAGCGCAGCTGAAAAAAGCGGCCAGCGAGGCATCGACCGTATGGCTGGCATCCGATGAAGACCGCGAGGGAGAGGCTATCAGCTGGCACCTCTCGGAGGTGCTCCATCTGAGTCCGGAGCATACCCGCCGCATCGTGTTTCACGAAATCACGAAGTCGGCCATCCTGAACGCTATCGACCATCCGCGCAACATCGACCTGAACCTGGTCAATGCCCAGCAGGCGCGTCGAGTTCTCGACCGCATTGTAGGCTTCAAGCTAAGTCCCGTCCTGTGGCGACGCGTGAAGCCGTCACTCAGTGCTGGACGAGTGCAGAGCGTAGCCGTCAGGCTAATTGTCGATCGCGAGCGAGAGATACAACTGTTCCAGTCTGAGGACAACTATCGTGTGATCGCCGTTTTCACGACACCTGACGGCAGTGAGATTCGTGCAGAGTTGAGCCGCAAGTTCACCACGCGCGAGCAGGCCGAGGACTTCCTTAAGCGTTGCCGCGGTGCAGAATTTACCGTGCAGGACATCACCACGAAACCGCAGAAACGTGTCCCCGCACCTCCCTTCACGACGAGTACGCTCCAGCAGGAAGCAGCTCATCGGCTCGGCTTCACCGTGGCCCAGACAATGACCGTGGCCCAGCGCCTCTACGAGAGCGGACGCATTACCTATATGCGTACCGACAGCGTGAACCTGAGCGACCTCTGCCTCAATGCCAGCAAGAAAGTGATTACCGAACAGATGGGCGAACAATATGTAAAGATACGCCACTATCACACCCACTCGAAGGGTGCACAGGAGGCCCACGAAGCCATCCGTCCTACCTATATGGACCAGACGCACATCGAGGGTACACTCCCCGAACGCCGCCTCTACGAACTTATCTGGAAACGATCCATCGCCAGCCAGATGGCTGATGCCGAGATCGAGAAGACACAGGTGGTTATCGGAATCTCCGGTCAAGAGGAAACATTTGTGGCTATGGGCGAAGTGGTGAAGTTCGACGGCTTTCTCAGCCTCTATCGCGACGCTCAGCCGCAAGAGGACGAAAACGCAGAGGAGCGCAGTGCACAGCTGCCTGAGACGTATCTCGGCGAAATGCTCACACGCCAGACCGTGACTGCCACCCAGCGATTCTCCCAGCATCCCCCGAGATACAACGAGGCGAGCCTCGTGCGCAAGTTGGAGGAACTGGGCATTGGCCGCCCCAGCACTTACGCTACCACCATCACCACCATACAGCAGCGCGAATACGTGACCAAGGGCGACAAACCCGGCGACACACACGACTGCCTGACGCTCGTACTGCAGGGCGACGATATTCTGGCTTCGACCAGCGAGGTTACGCTTGGTGCCGAACGGGCCCGACTGGTCCCCACCGATGTAGGCACCGTCGTGAACGATTTCCTGCTGGAAAACTTCCCCAGCATCATGGACTACAACTTCACGGCCGATGTGGAAAAGGAGTTTGACGAGATTGCCGAAGGACGCACCGAGTGGACGCATGTCATCAGCGACTTCTATGCCAACTTCAATCCGATGGTCGAACAGTCGCTGAAGATGCGCGGCGAACATCGGGTGGGCGAGCGCATGCTGGGCGATGACCCGAAGACGGGCTTCCCGGTGAGTGTCAAGATTGGCCGCTTCGGTCCTGTGGTGCAGATTGGCAACTCCGAACTCGGCGAGAAGCCCCGCTTTGCACAACTAAAGAAGGAGCAGAGCATAGACACTATCACCCTCGAGGAGGCACTCGACCTCTTCCGCCTTCCTCGCTTGCTCGGCGAGCACGAAGGCCACGAGGTGACAGTCGCATCCGGGCGCTATGGTCCATACGTGGCTTGCAACGGAATGTTCGCCTCACTGCCCAAAGGCACTGATCCGATGGCCATCAGTTTCGACGAAGCCATCCGCCTGATTGTGGAAAAGCAGCAAGCCGAGCAGAAGCGACAGCTCAAGACCTTCGCCGAAGCACCCGACCTCGAAATCCTGAACGGGCGCTATGGACCCTACATTAATTATAAGGGTGCCAACTACCGTTTGCCGAAGTCCGTGCATGAACACGTTTCCGAAATCACGCTTGAAGAATGCATGAAGCTGATTCACGAGCAGCAGGATAAGGAGACGGGTGAGAAACCCGCTGCCAAACGCCGGTATTTCCCGAAAAAGAAGCAATAACCAATAACTAATGACACGCATCATCCTCGTCGGATATATGGGGTCTGGCAAGACCACCGTAGGTCGCCAGTTGGCGATGGCATTGGGCGTGTCGTTCTACGACCTCGACTGGTATATCGAGATACGCTACCGGCGTTCGGTGTCCCAAATATTCCGCGAGGACGGTGAGGAACATTTCCGCCAATTGGAGTACAACATGCTCCATGAGGTGGCCGAGTTCGAGGATGTAGTGCTCTCTTGCGGCGGCGGTACGCCATGCTACTTCGACAATATGCAGTACATGAACTCGCTTGGCGAAACCGTCTATCTGAAGGCCAGCCCCGAAGTGCTTGCCGCCCACCTGAAGATGGCTCGCGTCGAGCGGCCGCTCATCAAGAACAAGAGTGGCGAGGAACTCTTGACCTACATTCGCGAGTCACTGTCGGAGCGCGAGCCGTTCTACATGCAGGCGAAACATGTCATCAACGTAGACCTCTTGGACAACTTCGAGAAAATAGCTTTAACCATCGACCTCCTGCGCCGGGAGCTGGGAGTGTAGATTTTAGGATCCATGTATTATGAGAAAGTGGCGAATTGAAGACTCTGAGGAGCTTTACAACATCAAGGGATGGGGTGTGAACTACTTTGGCATCAACGAGAAGGGACACGTCTTTGTGACACCGAAGAAGAACAGTGTCCAGGTGGACCTCAAGGAGGTGGTCGATCACCTTGCCTCGCGTCATGTAACGGCTCCCATGCTGCTGCGTTTCCCCGATATTCTGGACAACCGTATCGAGAAGACCGACGAATGCTTCCGCAAGGCATCGAAGGAATACAACTACCACGGCGAGCACTTCATCATCTTTCCCGTCAAGGTGAACCAGATGCGCCCCGTTGTTGAGGAAATCATCAGTCACGGCAAGCGCTACAACCTCGGTCTTGAGGCAGGCTCGAAGCCTGAGCTGCATGCCGTCCTGGCCACCAACATGGATTCGGACAGCCTGATTGTCTGCAACGGCCACAAGGACCAGAACTTCATCGAACTTGCACTGCTCGCCCAGAAGATGGGCAAGCGCGTCTTCCTCGTTATCGAGAAGCTTCCCGAACTGAGGATTATTGCCGAGACGGCCGAGAAACTGGGCATCCGTCCCAATCTGGGCATCCGCATCAAGCTGGCCAGCAGCGGCGCAGGCAAATGGGAAGAGAGCGGCGGCGATGCCAGCAAGTTCGGCCTCAACTCCAGCGAACTGCTCACGGCCCTGCAGATGCTCGACGAGATGGGCATGCGCGATTGCCTGAAGCTGATTCACTTCCACATTGGCAGCCAGATTACCAAGATACGCCGCATCAGTACCGCTCTGCGCGAGATGGCACAGTTCTATGTCCAGCTCCACGCAATGGGGTTCGGTATCGAGTTTGTCGATTGCGGAGGAGGACTGGGCGTTGACTACGACGGCACTCGAAGCAGCAACAGCGAGAGCAGCGTGAACTACAGCATTCAGGAATACGTGAACGACTGCATCTATACACTTGTCGAGGCCGCCGACAAGAATCAGATTCCCCATCCGAACATCATCACCGAGGGCGGTCGCTCGCTGACAGCCCACCACAGCGTGCTCATCATCGATGTGCTCGAAAGCGTGTCGGCACCGCAGATGCCCGAGGACTTCCAGCCAGGCGCCGACGACCACAAACTCGTCCACGAACTGACGGAAATCTGGGACAAGCTCAGCAGCCGCTCGATGCTCGAGGACTGGCACGATGCTGAGGACATTCGCGAGGAGGCCCTCGACCTCTTCCGCCACGGAATCATCGACCTCAAGACGCGCGCCCAGATCGAGTCGCTCTACTGGGCCATTAGTCATGAGATTGCCGAACTGGCCCACCACCAGAAGCATGTCCCCGACGAATTGCGCAAGCTGGACCGCCAGATGGCCGACAAGTACTTCTGCAACTTCAGCCTCTTCCAGTCGATGCCCGACTCGTGGGCCCTCGACCAACTCTTCCCCATCATGCCCATCGACCGACTGAACGAACAGCCTACGCGCAGCGCAATGCTTCAGGATATCACCTGCGACTCGGACGGAAAGATTTCGGCCTACGTGAACGGCGGGCAGCAGACGAGCTACATCCCCCTGCATCCCATCAGGTCCGACGAGCACTACTATGTCGGCGTCTTCCTTGTCGGAGCCTATCAGGAAATCCTGGGCAACATGCACAACCTCTTCGGCGATACGAATGCCGTGCACATCTCCGTCAACGAGGATGGCTACGAGATTGAGCAGGTAATCGATGGCGAGACGGTAGCCGATGTGCTCGAGTACGTTCAGTACGACCCCAAGAAACTGGTGCGCCGCCTCGAAATCTGGGTGAGCCGCGCCATCAAGGACGGCAAGATTACCGCAGCCGAGGGTAAGGAATTCATCAGCAACTACCGTTCGGGACTCTACGGATATACTTATCTGGAATAGTCTCCGTCCAATCGCCAACGCATATCGGCACCTCCATTTCCGAAATAGCAATTTTTCAATTCAGTAAGATGTAAGATGGAAGAAAAAGATATCATACGCGTCTTGGCAGACTATATTGCCAGCAACAAGTCGGACTTCACCAGTCAGGGAGAGGTCGAAGAACTCTTTAAGAAATACTTTTCCGACAATCAGCAGAAGAGTCGTGAGCACATCATCGCGGTATGGGAGTCATGCTTTGATATTCTCAGGAATACTCCACTTGAGAGCAGTAAAGACACCTTGAAAAATTTCTGCAACGACATTGAGAAAAACTGCGTTGAAGTGGATGGTGTTCCGTGCTTGACTTTTGAATCGGAAGATCAGATAACCGCGAGAACGTACGAGGAGTTTCTCCAGTGCTTGCTGCACCATATCGACTCCGTTTCCTTTTCTCCGGAGAAGCTGTCCGGGAATAAGAAGTGGATGATCGGAAAATGCATTCAGGAACTGAAGAAGCGTAGCTATTACAACAAGCAGACATTACAAGCGACAGAGTATCTTGAACGCGGTCGTGAAGTAAGAAACAAGGCCTCGCATCCCGGAGGAAACGATTCTCTCGATACTCTCAGGACATACATTCGTTCCTTCTTTGTGGGCACCATCATTGCCCGTAATCTGGAGCCGTTTGCTGCAGGCATCTGCATTAAGCCTGTGCTAAAGAAGAAGACGAAGATTAAAGGCCATGTGAACTTCAAGTTTATCGTAAATGGCGAAATCATCGAGACAGGGTCTTCCAAGATATATACTCCTTTGTATCGTGCCATAAAAAAGACGGCCTTTGGTAATGAAGCTTCTATCGAACTGACCATACAGGCCGTGGCAGGCTTTGCCAGTGCCGAGGTGAAAAAGCCAGTCAAGCGTGGCGATTTCAATGTAAACATCGGGGAGGATGAGCAGTTTTCAACAAATCTCATTTGGATAAACTTGTCTGAAACGGCTGACAAGTCAACCGACAAAACGACCGACAAGTCAACCGACAAGACGACCGACAAGTCAACTGACAAGACGACCGATAAGTCAACCGACAAGACGACCGACAAGTCAACTGACAAATCCGCGGATAGTTCGACCGATGAGAATCCCGATGAGAAGAAGGCGGACGACCTCGTCTCCTTCCACATTGCGGCGGAATTGGACGACCATGCCACCGGCGACATTCTCATAAAGTGGAATTCCGGCAGGAATGGCGGACAGGAGATTAGCCACTTCCAGAACGGGGAGAGGAAGCAGGTGACAATCCAATTGCCGAAGGAGGAAGTCGGCGATGACATCCGTTTCGTTTTCTCGGCCAAGGGATACGAGGAAGCAATCAAGGTGGAGAAATACAATGGCATTCCCACACATCAGGTGCGGATGACACTGCGAAAAAAGCAGACTCCGCCGCCCCCACCGCCATCGGAGACCATCAACTTCCTCATTGCTGCCGAGCTGCAAGGCCATGCAGCGGAGGATATTCTCATCGTGTGGACATCCGGCACGAAGCAGGGACGGGCAGTCAGCCGCCTGCAGAACGGAAAGCGGGAGGCCGTCACGATTGCATTCCGCAAAGAGGCGCTTGCTGACAATATCAGTTTTGCGTTCTCGGCCGAGGGATACGAGAGCGTGACCAAGGTGGAGCCGACCGATGGCAGCCTCACCCGCCAGGTGATGGTGACGCTGCGCAAAAAGCCGTCTCTGCCGCCACCGCCACCACCAACGTCCGAGCACAAACCATCCAAAGAGGGTTGGACGCAGTACCTCCCGAAGGGCAAGGCACTCTACGGATGGGTGCTCTGCGCCGTGCTGGTCGCCTTTGTGCTCTTCCTCGCTGCCCGCAGTTGCAACTCGTCCGCCGATGCGCCCTCTTCGGCCGTCGCGGATATGCAATACCCCTCGCTGGAGGGCAACTCGTGGCTCGTGGTTCGGATGAACGATGCGGAAATCCCCTTTGGCACCACAGGCGCCGAGGTGCATGCCACAGACGGCGACGGCACTCGGCTCCGGATGGTTGTGCTCGACAACAATGCCAACCTCCAGACGGTGGACATCACCTACGACCGTGCCACGGGCAGCCTCAGCTCGCCCCAGTTGGGCATTGGCCGGGTGGAGCAGGACAAGAAAGCGTTTAAGATTAAAATGATATTTGACGGATGGCTGTTGGAAAAAGGACTTTAGCACGACACCTCCTCCTCTGGGCATGCACCCTTGGCCTGTTGGCCGGCTGCGGCCGTAAGGCGGGCTCCGTGAAGGTGGACTCGGCCACTCTCTCCAGTTTGGCAGACGAGACGGACATACTGGCCAGCGCTACGATGGAGCAGCGCAAGACCATGTATCGGATACTTCGGAGCCTCGACGAACTCTCCAGTGATGCCTACGCCTTGGAGAACGACCGCGAGCAAAACCAGTCGCTGCGGGACACCTCGATGGCCAACCGTATCACGGCGAAGCTCAAGGCCATCGGACGCGAAATTGACGAGGCGCGCGAACTGGCGGCTGACAATGTGCAACTGCTGGAGATGCTCGACGAACTGAAACGCACGGTGAGCGAGCGCGAGGCCGAGATTGCGCGCCTGCGCACGGTGAAATGGGTGAAAAAGGACGAGCTGGACCGGAAAATCCATGAGTTGCGGCAGAAGAATGCCGACTTGCAGGATGCCCAGGCAACCCTTCGTGCCACGCACGAACGCCTGCTCGGCGAGGAAGACAAGATCGATGACATTCGCCGCCAGACATGGCTGGATGTGGGAGACAAGCTGGTGGAAAGCGCCGACGAGACCCAGGTGGTGAAGAAACGGGGAAAGCTGGTGAAAGGCGTCCGCGAGGCCAACAAGCGCATCCTGCGCCGAGCCATCAAGTGCTACGAAACAGCCGGCAGCATGGGCGCCCCATCGGCCAGTCAGAAAATCAGCAACGCCAACGCGAAGCTCAGGCAACTGGAAGGCGAATAACCAAGACACAGCGCTACAATGTACAGAAAGAAGTTTTACATACTGCTGACCATCGTCTCTCTGGCTGCCAGTGCCTGCAGCCCGGGCCAAGAGAAGGTGACGATGGACGCCAGCGAGCTGGAGACGGCGGTAAAGAACAAGAACGAGATGGCCGGCACCCTGATGGAGGAGCGCAAGGAACTCTTCCGCATCCTGTTGCTGATGAACAAAGTGACGGGTTACACCTTGCAGCTCGAGGGTGAGCGCGAACGCAGCGGTTCCATCAACGGCACGAACATGTCGGAGCAACTCTTCACGGCAATGAAAATGCTGAGAGAGGAGCTGGACAAGGCGCGTCAGGACGCTGCACAGAACAAGGAACTGCTGGCCGAAATCGATGCACTGCAGCACTCGTTCGAGGCGAAGGAACGGGAGATATCCCGTCTGCACACCGACATAGAGGTGATAGACCAAGAGACCATGCGGACTGCCGAAGAACTGGTGCGCATCCAAGGCGAATTGGCGGAGGAGAATCAAAAGCAAACCGAAGAGAACAAACGCCTGGAATCCACAATCAAGCTGCGGCGACAGGAAGAGCGCAATGCCTGGCTGACGGCCGGAGACGAACTGATCGAGGCCGCTCGCATGATACCCCGGGCGAATACGGGCATCTTCGTGGGCAATCAGAGCATGGAAATCACCCACTCAAAACAGATGTTACTGAAGCGCGCCACCGAGTCGTACAACCAAGCCATCCGGCTGGCCAATCAGGTAGGCGACCGCCAGGCAGGCATGCAGGCACTCGAGAAAGTCCACTACGCCGACAACCTCTTCAACCTCGCCACCAATTATAAGAGTATCGGTGAAGAAAAATATGAATAATAAGAAGCCTATGAAACTACATCTCATCAAAATGGCCGTTTTGGCCCTTGTGGCTTTCGTCACATTCCTGCCCTACGCTCAGATGCTCGTCTTCCTGACCTATAGTCCTCTGAGCGAGGAAAAGGCGTTGGAGCAAGCACCGACCATCCGGTTGAAGCAGGCTGCAAAAATCTATGTTGACGGCAAGGAGCGCAGCATAGCTGCCGGCACAAATGTGAAGCTGATGGGCATCCAGCAATATGTGGAAAGCGAATCGCCGCGCACTATCACCCCCGACCGCTACTATGCCATCCGCCTGGACGATGGCACCATGGGCTGCGCCAATCTTCCCTTTATTGCCGAGGACGAGGCACTTGTGGATAGCATGTTCATACACAGCAAGAAGGTGCAGGTATATCTGCCCGTGACTACGGTGCTGCGTCCGCTGGCCAAAGTCGATTCCATCATCGACAGCAAGGCAAAGGCCGACGACGGATGGTTCAAGAAACTTTCGCGCAAAGTGCGCAAGGGTCACTCGCGAGCCATAAGAATCGCATTTAAGATGCAGCCCGATGTAGTGAATGGCGGCTATGCACTCTATCCCAAATGCACGTTCTGGAACGAGTATAGCCTGCCAGCCTGGCTGCGTTGTTCTGGCTGGCTGGGCGTTATCTTCGCCTTCATTATGTGGCTGGTTACCAATATTGTGTTCTGGCCCGTCACATTCTGGCTGGCCAAGGATGTGGCCGTCCTGCCATACTACTTGCGCCCACTCGGCAACAATGAAGCTGGAGGCTTTGCATGGATGATATTCCTGGCCCTCTGTGTTCCCATCATGCTCTTTGGCCTGAACAGCTTCTTCGCCTGGTTGTTCTTCCTTCTCGCCCTCTTCGCCCTCTTCCCTGCATCCATCCAGAACGAAGACCACTTCCGCTGCGTGAAATGCCACCACCGAGATTGCGATGTCGAGGAAATAGGTCACCATTATTCGGGTGGAAAGACCGACGAGATTACCACCACCTGGGGCGACGGCGACAAGCAGGTGGAGCACGAGATGTCTTCCACAAAGACCACCCGCTACAGGGTTACCTGTCCCGAGTGTGGTCATGTGCGCGAATACTCGGAGAAGGATTCCATCAGCCGTCGTGTTGTCGTCAAGAGAGCTCGGCGCCATTACACATAACGGAAGCTGCCGGCTCCTCTGAATAATTAGAATATGAACCCAATCAATGTGATAAAGGTGGGGGGCGGCGTGGTGGAGGATGCCGCGGCGCTATCCCGATTATTGTCCGACTTCGCCGTGCTGCCAGGCGCGAAGGTGCTGGTGCATGGCGGCGGACGCAGTGCCACTCGCATGGCCGAGCGGTTGGGCGTTGAAACCCGCATGGTGGGCGGTCGTCGCATCACCGACGCAGCCATGCTCGATATCGTCACGATGGTCTATGGCGGACTGGTGAACAAGCAGGTCGTGGCTGGCCTGCAGCAACAGGGACTGAACGCCGTGGGCCTCACCGGTGCCGACATGAACATCATCCGCAGCCACCGCCGCCCGCTCAGGGATGGCATCGACTACGGCTGGGTGGGCGATGTGGACCATGTGGACAACAATGCGCTGCGCCGCCTCATCGACGACGGCTTCGTGCCCGTGATTGCGCCCCTCACCCACGACGGCCAAGGCCACATACTCAACACGAATGCCGACACCATTGCCAGCGAGGTCGCCTGTGCGCTGGCCCGCGACTGCGATGTCACGCTGACCTTCTGCTTCGAGAAGCGCGGCGTGCTGCGCGATGCCGACGACGAGTCGAGCGCCATCTCCGTCATCGACGCATCCGCCTTCCAGCGCCTGCAGGCCGAAGGCATCGTCTCCGGCGGCATGATTCCCAAGCTCGAAAACGCCTTTGCCGCCCTCCGTCGCGGAGTGCGCGAGGTCGTCATCACCCGCGCCGACCACCTCGACGGCGAGGGCGGCACCCGCATCGTCGCCTCCGTCTGAGTGTCCCTGAAGCGCTGCGCGGAAGCACGCTTTTTTCCTCACTTCGTTCTCTCTTCTTACTTTCCACAACTTAGCCTCTCGCGAGAGTGGGTACACCTTGTTGTGTTGCATTGCACATGGGGGTGTGTTTGTCGTGTGCGCGTGTGCGGACTACGGTATGGGCTTGTAATGGGCGCGGGCCTCGGCACGGGAGACGAGGTTGAAGTGCCACCACTCGGTGCGCAGGGGAGTGAAGCCTGCCTGGCGCATCACGTCGCGCAGCAGCAGCCGGTTGGCCAATGCCTGCGCGCTGATGGTGCCCTGCCGCACCAGCGCCTCCTCGCGGTCGGTGTGTGCCTCGGGGCCCAGATGGTCCACGACGGTGCCCATGTCGAGCGTGTCGCCCGTCTGTGCGTCGCAGAGCGAGATATCGACGGCCAGCCCGTAGTTGTGCAGTCCGCCGCCGTTGCGCGGGTTGCTCACGTAGTCCTGCTGCGGAGTGCCCTTCACCGTGTTCCACATCGCCTGCTGGATGTGCATGGGACGGGCTGCGTCGAACACCTTCAGCGCGAGGTCGGGGCGTCGGGCACGCAGCAGCTGCTGTGCGCGCAGCAGTGCCCGTGCGGCCTTGGGATGGAGGTATGCCTCGCGCAGGTCGGCATAGAGCGTGCGGCCCGTGAAGTTGTCGGGGCGGCTGTACATCAGGCTTACGTGGATGGTGGAGTCTTGCTGGCGGACGTCTACGAATCCCAGCCGCGCCATCTGCTGGGCGGTGGGGCTCGTCTGTGCCGGCAGCGTCAGGCTCAGAAGCAGGGCGAGGAAAAGAAATTCGTGGCGGAGCATGTTCAATGTTCAATGTTCAATGGTCAAGGGTGTTTCACCTCGCTCATCACGAATGTGCTTTCGATGGCGCCTACGCTGTCGATATCGCCAAGCTTCGTGAGCACGAATTCCTGATAGTGCTTCATGTCGCGCGCGCGTACCTTCAGCAGATAGTCGTAGGCACCGCTGATGTTGTAGCACTCGATGACCTCGGGGATGAAGCGGACGCGGGAGACGAAGGCCTCGGCTATCGCGGTGTTTATCTGCTTCAGCTTCACCTTGCAGAAGACGAGCAGTCCCAGCCCCATCTTCTCGGGGTCGACCACGGCCACGTATTTTCGGATGTAGCCCCTCCGCTCCAGGCGTTTTTGGCGCTCGAAGACGGGCGTGGAGCTGAGATTTACGGCCGCGGCCAGCTCTTTTGTGGTCAGTTTTGCGTTCCTTTGCAGCGTTTTCAGTATCTGCAGGTCGATTTCGTCGAGTTCGCTTGCCATCTTTTTGGTGTTTTATTCTCCTTGGCGTACTTTTTCTCGGTGCGCCGAGGAAAGATTTTCTGTTTCAGCTGCAAATGTAGTGTGATTTTCCGAATTCTGCAAGAAATTTGGAGGATATCTCCATATCGCCGTACCTTTGCAGCGGGAAAAGGGTGAGGTTGTGAGGTTATGAGGTTGTAAGGTTATGAGGTTGTAAGGTTATGAGGTTATGAGTTTATGAGGTTGTAAGTTTAAAGACAGTTAGTAATAAAGTTTAAAGTTAAAGAGTGTATGGAAAAGAAAAATTATCGTTTTGAGACCCTGCAGCTACATGTGGGGCAGGAAGAGGCCGACCCCGCCACAGATGCGCGCGCCGTGCCCATCTATCAAACCACTTCGTATGTGTTTCGCAATTCGCAGCACGCTGCCGACCGCTTCGGGCTGCGCGATGCGGGTAACATCTATGGCCGACTGACCAACTCGACACAGGGCGTCTTCGAGGACCGAGTGGCAGCCCTCGAGGGCGGAGTGACCGGACTGGCTGTCGCCTCCGGCGCTGCCGCCATCACCTATGCGCTGCAGAACATCGCGCAGGCAGGCGACCATATCGTGGCAGCCGACAACCTGTATGGCGGCTCGTACAACCTCATCACCCACACACTGGCCTCGCAGGGCATCGACCACACCATCGTGCGGGTGAACGACCTCGCCGCACTCGAGGCCGCAATACAGCCCCGCACGAAGGTGGTGTTTGCCGAGACGTTCGGAAATCCCAACAGCGATGTGCTCGACATAGAGGGCGTGGCCGAGGTGGCCCACCGGCACGGCATCCCCCTCATCGTCGATAACACGTTCGGCACGCCCTACCTCATCCGTCCGCTGGAGCACGGAGCCGACATTGTGGTGCACTCTGCCACGAAGTTTCTGGGCGGACACGGTACGAGCCTGGGAGGCGTAGTGGTGGATGGCGGGAAGTTCGACTGGCAGGCCGACCCCGACAAGTTCCCCACCTTGGCCAAGCCCGACCCCTCGTACCACGGCATTGTCTTTGCCGCGGCGGTCGGCGCTGCCGCCTTCGTCACCCGCATCCGTGCCGTCATCCTGCGCGATACCGGTGCGGCCATCTCGCCCTTCAATGCCTTCATCCTGCTGCAGGGCGTCGAGACGCTGAGCCTGCGTGTGGAGCGCCATGTGGAAAACGCCCTGAAGGTGGTCGACTTCCTGGCCCGTCATCCAAAGGTGGAACGGGTGAACCATCCCGCCCTCGAGAGCCATCCCGACCACGACCTCTACCGGAAGTACTTCCCCCACGGAGCCGGCTCCATCTTCACCTTCGAAATCAAGGGCGGGCAGCAGGCGGCCTGGCGCTTTATCGACAGCCTGCAGATATTCTCGCTGCTGGCAAACGTGGCCGATGTGAAGAGCCTGGTGATTCATCCCTACACCACCACCCACTCGCAACTCTCGCCCGAGGAACTGGCCGAGCAGCACATCACGCCCTCGACCATCCGCCTGTCCGTCGGCACGGAACACATCGACGATATCATCGCAGATTTGTCGCAAGCGTTAGATAATGCCTGATTCATGGCGCGTAATTCACAATAATTAATTACCTTTGCAGAAAATTTGCATGAAGATGGAGGAAAAGACGGTCTTTGTGACGGGTGCCAACAAGGGAATCGGCTTTGGCATCGCGAAGCATCTGGGCCTCGCAGGCTGGCAGGTCATCGTGGGCGCGCGCGACGAAAAGCGGGCGGCGAAAGCCATCGAAGCGCTGAAGGCGGAGGGCATCGAGGTGCTCGGATGGGTGAGCGTCGAACTGAAGGACCCCGCCAGCATTGCGCAGGCTGCCAGCGAGCTGGGCAAGCGCTACCCGAAGCTGTCGCTGCTCGTGAACAATGCCGGAATACCCGGAGACATGAGCGTGGACAGCGCTCACACGGAGATACGAGACATCAGGGAGACACTCGAGGTGAACTTCGTCGGCACCTTCGCCCTCACGAAGGCGCTGATCCCACTGCTCGCCCGGAATCACGGACGCATCGCAAACATCACCGTCCCCTCGGAGGTGAGCCCCTACTGGCACCCCTTGGCCTACGTGACCAGCAAGGCTGCGCAGAACGCCATGATGGGCGTGATGGCCACCGAGTTCGCCCAAAGCGGCACGCCGCTGGAGATCTTCTCCATCCACCCGGGCCCTACGACCACCGACCTGAACGGCAACATGGCGCTGCCCGGATTTCACGACACAGAGACGGTGGGGCAGAAGGTGGCCGAACTGATTAATGACGGCCGAAACCATCAGGGCGAGTTCATCGAACTGTATCCGATCGTCGAGGAAAAGTAAGTGGATTCATTCTTCAATAACACAAATCAAACAAATCACACAAATCACACAAAAAAAGACAACAACTATGAGCAAGATAGCAAGACAACTGACCGAGCTCATCGGCAACACGCCCCTTCTGGAGCTCAACAAGTATTCAAAGGCCAACGGGCTGGAGACCCCGGTGATAGCCAAAGTGGAGTTCTTCAACCCCGGCGGCAGCGTGAAAGACCGCATCGCGCTGGCAATGATAGAGGATGCCGAGAAGCAGGGCATCCTGAAGCCCGGTGCCACCATCATCGAGCCTACCAGCGGCAACACTGGCGTGGGACTGGCACTCGTCAGCGCCGTGAAGGGCTACAAACTCATCCTGACAATGCCCGAAACGATGAGCATCGAGCGTCGCAACCTGGTGAAGGCCTACGGCGCTGAGGTGCGGCTGACCTCGGGCAAGGAGGGAATGCCGGGCGCAATCCGAGCCGCCGAAGCACTGCGCGACGAGATTCCCGGAAGCGTCATCCTGCAGCAGTTCGAGAATGCCGCCAACCCCGCCAAGCACTATGCCACCACCGGACCCGAGATTTGGGCACAGACGGAGGGGCAGGTCGATATCTTCGTGGCTGGCGTAGGCACTGGCGGCACCGTCAGCGGCGCGGGCAAATACCTGAAGGAGCAGAACCCCAACGTGAAGGTGATTGCCGTGGAGCCCAAGTCGAGCCCCGTACTGAACGGCGGACAGAGCGGTCCCCACAAGATTCAGGGCATCGGTGCGGGATTCGTGCCGAAGACCTATAGTCCCGACTTTGTCGACGAAGTGTTTGATGTAGAGAACGATGATGCCATCCGCACCGGGCGCGAGATAGCCCGGCAGGAGGGACTGCTGGTCGGCATCTCGGCCGGTGCAGCCCTCTATGCAGCCATCCAGGTGGCCAAGCGGCCGGAGAACAAGGGCAAGAAGGTGGTCGTCCTGCTGCCCGATACCGGCGAACGCTACCTCTCGACCGTCCTCTATGCCTTCGAGGAGTATCCTTTGTGAACAGAGCCTCACCAAGCCTCACACACATCCCCCTCTCCCCTTCGGGAGAGGGGAGTACCGGCGGCGAGGTCTTGCGCTCGGCTCTGCCGCTTCGCCTTTAGTGCGAAGAACCCTTGAACATTTGAACCCTTGAACCCTTGAACCCCTCGTGTGATGTAATGAACGATATATACGAAGCCTTGCGCCGGCGGATTCTGATTCTCGACGGCGCGATGGGCACGAAGATACAGTCGCTGCGACCGACCGCCGATGATTTCCATCGCGGCCGGTTTGCTGCGTGGCCGGTTTCGCTTGTGGGCAACAACGATGTGCTGTCGCTTACGGCTCCTGATATGATTGCCGGCATACATCGCACGTATGTTCAGGCCGGTGCCGACATAATCAGTACGAACACCTTCTCCTCGAACCGTATCAGCCAGAAGGAGTACGGATGCGAGGCACATGCCCGCGAAATGGCATTGGCCGGTGCGCAAATCGCAAAGCGGGTGGCCGACGAGGCACTCCATGAGAGCGGCAGGAGAGTCTGGGTGGCAGGCTCGATGGGCCCCACCTCGAAGTCGCTCACGCTGGCCTCGGACATGAGTCGGCCGGCGATGCGCAGCGTAGGGTTCGACGAGATGGCTGCCGCATACGAGGAGCAGGCCGAAGCACTGCTCGAGGGCGGTGCAGACGTGCTGCTGCTCGAGACATGCTACGATGCACTGAACACGAAGGCTGCCCTCTATGCCATTCAGCGCCTGAACGAACGGCTGCGAAGAGAGACACCCGTGATGGTCTCGGCCACCGTGAACGACCGCAGCGGCCGAACCCTGACGGGGCAGACGCTGGAGGCCTTCTACGTTAGCATTGCCCACTATCCCCACTTGCTGAGCTTCGGCCTGAACTGCTCGTTCGGCGTGGCCGACCTGCGCCCTCTGGCTGAGGCAATCTCGGCGCGAGTGCCAGTCTTCGTGTCGATTCATCCCAATGCCGGACTGCCCAACGAAATGGGCGAATACGAGGAAGTGCCCCACTACACGGCCAGCCACCTGCGCCAGATGGCCGAGGCAGGCCTGCTGAACATTGCGGGAGGCTGCTGCGGTACCGACGAATGCCACATTCAGGCCATCAGCGAAGCCCTGCGAGGCATCGAGCCGCGCCGGCCAGTCGAGGCCGACACCCGCCTATGGCTGGCAGGACTCGAAGCGCTTGCCGTGCCCTCGACGGAAGGGGGCGGGGGAGGGTTCATACCCATCGGCGAGCGCACTAACGTGGCCGGTTCGAGGAAATTTGCCCGTCTGATCGCTGAGAAGAAGTATGACGAGGCGCTCACGGTGGCGCGGCATCAGATAGAGGGCGGCGCACACATCATCGATATCAACATGGACGATGCGATGCTCGACAGCCGCGAGGAGATGCAGGCCTTCTGCCGCTATGTCTCGGGCGACCCGTCTGTGGCACGCGCCGTGCTGATGATTGACAGCAGCGACTGGCCCACCGTGGTGGCCGGACTGAAGAACGCGCAGGGCAAGTGCATCGTGAACTCCATAAGCCTGAAAGCCGGCGAAGAGGACTTCATCCGCAAGGCGCGGGAATTGCGGCGACTGGGAGCCGCAGTGGTGGTGATGGCTTTCGACGAAGAGGGACAGGCCACCACGTTCGCGCGCAAGACATCCATTGCCCAGCGCGCCTATCGACTGTTGACGGGCATTGGGTTCCCGCCTCAGGACATCATCTTCGATACGAATATCCTCTCCGTGGCCACAGGCATCAAGGCACACGAGGCCTATGCCATCGACTTCATCCGTGCCGTGGAGTGGATAAAGCACCACCTGCCGCTGGCCAAGACGAGTGGCGGAGTGAGCAACCTGTCGTTCAGCTTCCGCGGCAACAACAAGGTGCGCGAGGCGATGCACAGTGTGTTCCTCTATCATGCCATCGGCAAGGGGCTGGACATGGCCATCGTGAATCCCACCATGCTGCAGGTCTATGATGATATCGAGCCCCGCTTGCTGCGCACGGTCGAGGATGTCATCCTCAACACGGACGATGAGGCCACCGAACGGCTCATTGCGCTTGCCGCCGAGGTTCAGCAAGCGACGGGCACTGCGTCTGCCGCTCCACAGTCGCCGGACACCTTGCCCGACTGGCGAGGCCGAAGCGTCGAGGAACGTCTGTCGTATGCCTTGACGAAGGGCATCGGCGAACATCTGGCGGAGGACGTGCCCGAGGCGCTGGCGAAGTATGGGAAGCCCATCGAAGTCATCGAGAAACCGCTGATGGAGGCGATGAAGCACATCGGCCAGCTCTTTGGCGAGGGACGGATGTTCCTGCCGCAGGTCGTGAAGTCGGCCCAGGTGATGAAGGAGGCTGTGGCCTTGCTGCAACCCTACATCGATGCGGCGAGCGAGGCCGACGGCGGTCGCGAACGCCCCTGCGTAGTGCTGGCAACGGCCAACGGAGACGTACATGATATCGGGAAGAATATTGTGGGCATCGTGTTGGCTTGCAACGGATTCGATGTGCAGGACCTGGGTGTGATGGTGGCCAACGAAGCCATCCTCGAGGCCGTGCGTCGCTATCGGCCCGTCTTTGTCGGAGTGAGCGGACTCATCACCCCGTCGCTGAAGGAGATGGAGCAGCTGTGCCAACTCTTCCAGCGCGAAGGATTGCGAACTCCCATCTTGGTGGGCGGTGCCACCACCTCGGCCGTGCACACTGCCGTCCGTCTGGCTCCACTCTATGATGCGCTGGTGGTGTATGGCGGCGATGCCTCGCAGACCTCGGTGCTGGCCAAGCGCATGGAACTCGACCTGCCTGCCGTAGCTGCCGAGGCACAAGAGGAACAGCACTTGCTGCGCACGGCCTACGAAGCGCATCACTCCGAGCTGGTTGCATACGCCGAGGCCAACAGCCGCGCGCCGCGCTATCAGTGGTTCTCCGCCGAGCCTGCCGCCGCTCCTCAACCTCCCACGCTCTGCGCCCGCCTCTCTGCACTCGTCGATTGGCGCATGTTCCTGCTCTTCTGGGGCTTCAAGGGCGAGAGCCTGCCCCAGCTCTTGGTGAATCCCGAGGCCGAGCGTACTTTGCACGAAGGTCAGCAGTACCTCCAAAAGGCCATCAGCGAGGGAAGTCTGCGGGTGCGTTCGCTGGTGCGCTTCGAGCCGGCTGTGCGCAGAGGCAATGACATAGTGCTCCAGCCGGATGGCACGCTGCTGCCCATGCTGCGCAGCCAAAGTCCGTCGGGACACTTCTGCTGCCTGGCCGACTACTTCGACCCGGAGCGTCCAAGCAAGTTGGGGATGTTTGTCGTCACGGCCGATGCACTGAGCGCTCCCGCCGACGATACGGAGCGACTGATGCAGCATGCACTGTGTGCCCGTCTGGCCGAGGCCGCTGCCGAATGGTTGCAGCGCGAGTGCTATGGCGAGGCACATGTCCTGCGGGCAGCCTTCGGCTATCCCACCTGTCCCGACCATTCGCTCAAGCGCATCGTCTTCGACCGCATCGAAGCCGAGCGGCAACTTGGCATCACGCTCACCGACCACTATTCCATCCAGCCCTCCACCTCTGTCTGCGGCCTGCTCATCGCGCATCCCGAGGCACGCTATTTCCCTGTGGGACGCATCGACCGCTCACAGCTGACCGACTACTGCCAACGCAGGGGCATCTCGCCCGAGGACGGCGAGCAACTGCTCTCGAAATATATTAAGGAAGACCTCCCCTGAAGGGAAGAAGCTCAAGATTATGAAAGTCATTGATATCCTGCGCACTGCCAAGCGCCCATTTGCCAGCTTCGAGCTGGTGCCGCCCTTGAAGGGCAGCGATGTGAGCCTGCTCTATCAGAGCATCGACCCGCTGATGCAGTTCTGTCCGCCGTTCATCAACGTGACATGCCATCGCGATGAGATAGAGTATATACCCAATGCCGACGGCACCTTCACGAAGATGACGCTGGCCAAGCGCCCTGGCACTATCGCCATCGTGGCTGCCATCATGCGCCGCTATCCGGAACTGGAGATCGTACCGCATGTGATCTGTGGCGGGGCTTCGCGTTCGAGGGTGGAGAGCGAACTGCTCGACCTGCATTTCCTCGGCATTCGCAATGTGATGGCTCTGCGTGGCGATGCACTGCCCGGACAGCGCTATTTCATCCCAGAGCGAGACGGCTTCAGTCACAGTTCCGAGCTGGTGGACATGCTCGCCCGGCTGAATCGGGGACAATATCTCGACCCGACGGTCAAGAAGGGGCTCGCCACGGACTTCTGTGTGGGCGTAGCGGCCTATCCCGAGAAGCACTACGAGGCAGCGAATCTGGATACAGACATCCAGTACCTGAAGCAGAAGGTGGCATCGGGGGCCGACTATATCGTCACGCAAATGTTCTTCGACAATAGCCGGTACTTCCGTTTCGTACAGCGCTGCCGCGAGGCTGGCATCACCGTCCCCATCATCCCAGGCCTGAAGCCCCTCTCCTCGCCGCGACAGATAGACCTCCTACCGCGCGCCTTCCATATAGACTTGCCGCAGGAACTCGTCGCACTGATGCAAGAGGCGAAGACGGCCGAGGATGCCTATCAGGCTGGTATCGAGTGGGCTATCCGCCAAAGTCGCGAGCTACTGGCAAATGGCGTGCCTGCCATTCATTTCTATACGATGGCCAAGACTGACAATGTGTGCCAGATTGTAAAAAGCGTGTTTTAGGTGGGTTCTGAAAGAATAGCGTTGAACTGCTCTAAGGCTTTCTTAAGGCAGTCCCTCCCTTCTCAGCCGACGGAGCAGAAGCGCTTGTCGTGAGCGAGCAGCCATTCGGCTATCTGTACGGCATTCAGTGCGGCCCCCTTCTTTATCTGGTCGCCTACGAGCCAGAAGGTGAGGCCGTTCTCGTTGGCCAGATCTTTGCGGATGCGGCCCACATAGACATCGTCCTTGCCAGCCAGGAAGAGAGGCATCGGATACACCTTGTTCGCAGGGTCGTCCATCAGCTGTACGCCCTGTCCCTGACGGATGGCCTCGGCAAATGCTTCGGGGCTGACGGGCTCTTCCGTCTCGGCCCAAACGGCTTCGCTATGGCTGCGCAGGCTGGGGACGCGCACACACATTGCCGAGCACAGCGCGTCGGTATGCATGATTTTCTTCGTCTCGTTGAACATCTTCATTTCCTCCTTCGTGTAGCCGTTGTCCGTGAAGGCGTCTATCTGCGGAATGACATTGTAGGCCAGCTGATAGGCGAACTTGTCCACCGTGACGGGCCGTCCGTCGAGCACTTCACGATATTGCTGCTCCAGTTCGGCCATGGCGGCAGCACCTGCACCGCTGGCTGCCTGATACGAAGCCACATGAATGCGACGGATGTGGCTCAGCCGCTCCAGGCACTGCAGCACGACAACCATCATGATGGTGGTGCAGTTGGGGTTGGCAATAATGCCGCGGGGACGGCAGAGCGCGTCCTCGGCATTACATTCGGGCACGACCAGAGGCACATCCTCGTCCATGCGGAAGGCGCTGCTGTTGTCTATCATCACCGTGCCGTGCTTCGTGATGGTCTCGGCAAACTCCTTGCTTGTGCCGCTGCCTGCGCTTACGAAGGCGATATCCACTCCGCGGAAGTCGTCGTTGTGCTGCAGGAGCTTCACTTCATGCTCCTTGCCGCGAAATACGTAAGTGCGTCCCGCACTGCGCTGGCTGCCGAAGAGCAGCAGCTCGTCGATGGGAAACGCTCTCTCCTCCAGTACTTGCAGAAATTCCTGCCCCACTGCGCCGCTGGCGCCTACAATTGCTATTTTCATGCCGTCCTTTTGTGCTAAGTTCGAGTCGTTCTTCTTGTTCTTTCCAATTGCGCTGCAAAGGTAGCCATTTTACGCGGAATACAGACAAAATGCACACCGAAAAATGAATTATGTGGCACAATTCCTTGGATTTGCAGAAATATTTCGTAATTTTGTCGTGCCAATTGCGGCTTTCATCATTCTGCGTACAATATTAAAAAACGTTCCGCCATGCATTCCTTTCCTTCAGTCCGCCGATGCCTTCCCCTCTTGGCATGTCTCGCAGTGCTTTCCTGTCAGACGGAGAAGTCCGACAAGTGTGATTACCAGAACAGTGACTTGCCCGTCGAGCGCCGAGTGGACGACCTCATGCGCCGCATGACGCTCGAGGAGAAGGTCAGCCAGGTGAGCGCACAGCTGCTTTTCTACAAGCAGTTCCATGCGAAGCGCGACTACACGAAGGGGCATATCCGCAACATTGGGCACTTCCTGTGGGAGGGAAACATCCCCAACGATGCAAAGTCGGTGGCGGAGCACATCAACGAGGATACCCGCCGCTCCGTCGAGGCCAGCCGATGGGGCATCCCGGTGCTGCAGCACGGCGAGGCGCTCCACGGGGCGCAGTGGGGCAATGCCACCTGTTTCCCCCAGAGCATTGCGATGGCGGCTACGTTCGACGACAGCCTCTATCACCAGATGGGCCGCATAGTGGCCGAGGAACTGCGTGCCGTCGGTGTCCGCCAGGTGTATGCACCGGTGGTGAACATCACCCGCGACCAGCGCTGGGGACGCGGCCAGGAGAGCTACGGCGAGGACGTCTTGCTCAATTCCCGCATGGGAGTGGCCTATGTGAAGGCGCTCGAGGAAGGCGGAGTGGTGGCCACTCCGAAGCATTTTGTGGACAACTATGGCGCGGGCGGACACGATTCCTACGCCTCCACAATGTCGTGGCGCGAGCTGCGCGAGGTGTATCTGGAGCCTTTCCGCGCCTGCATCCAGGAGGGCGGAGCGCGCGCCGTAATGGCTGCCTACAACTCGGTGGATGGGGTGCCGATGAGCTGCAACAGCCAAGTGCTGAAGGACATACTGAAGGACGAATGGCACTTCGATGGATACGTCGTATCGGACTATGGCGGTGTGAATATCGTGGCTTCGCAGCATGGCATGGCCGCCTCGCCCGAGGATGCCTTGGCGCTCTGCATGAACAACGGACTCAACCTGCAGTTGGCGAGTACGAGCGACAGCTTGGCCGCACTGGTGCGCGACGGCAGAATCAGCGAAAAGACGCTCGACGAGAGCGTGCGGCGCGTCCTGCGCATAAAGTTCGAGCTGGGCCTCTTCGACAACCCCTATGTGGACCCGGAAGCGGCAGGCGCCATCGTGCGCAGCGACGAACATCGCCGCCTGGCCGAGGAGTGTGCCCGTAAGACCATGACCTTGCTGAAGAACAACGGAATCCTGCCCCTGCAGCCGGGCAGTGTGCGACGGATAGGCCTCTATGGTCCTGCCGCAGACATTCTCAACCTCGGCGACTACAGCGGCGGGCGCGGAGGCTGGCGCGGCGAGGGTGGAGTGACACCTCTCGACGGACTGAAGAAAGCCTTCGAGGGCAAGGCCGAGGTGGTGCTGAATACGACCGGTCAGGACGTGAACCCGCTGGCCAGAACGTGCGATGTACTCATCTTCTTCCCCTCCATCACCGAGGAAGAGGGCAGCGACCGCAGCAGTTTCCACCTGCCGTCGAGCCGCGTAGCGCAGCTGCGAGCCAAGACCGGCGCGCAAATCATTGCCGACCAGCAGGCGGTGAAGGTGCGCATCGACCAGGAGCAGATGGTGCGCGACCTTATTGCCACCGGCAAGCCCGTCATCGTGGTGCTCCACAACGGAGCGGTCATCGACATCTCCGACTGGGTGGACGGCGCAGCTGCAGTCCTCGAAGCGTGGTATCCCGGCGAGCAGGGCGGTACGGCCATCGCCGATGTGCTGACGGGAAAGTACTGCCCCGGCGGACGACTGCCCATGAGCTGGGCGCGCAGCATTGGCCAGAATCCCATGTACTACTCCATCAAGCCCAGCGGCCGCGGCTACGGATATGTGGAGAACGACGGCAGTCCCCTCTATCCGTTCGGATATGGACTCAGCTATACGACCTTCGAATACAGCGACTTCGCGATGGACGACGAGTTGCAGGGCGAGGACTCGCTGCGCGTCAGCGTCAGTGTGACAAATACCGGACAGATGGCAGGCGACGAGGTGGTGCAGCTCTATGTGCACGACGAGCTGGCCTCCGTGGCTCGCCCCATGCGGGAACTGGCTGCCTTCAAGCGAGTGACACTCGAGCCTGGCGAGACAAAACGGGTGGAGCTCATGGTGCCCCATCGCACCTTCTGCCTGTGGGATGCCGATATGCACTTCCGTGTCGAGGAAGGCTGGTATCAGGTGTGGCTGGGACGCAATGCCGCAGAGAAGATTCTGGAAGGCCGCGTCTATGTGAAGTAGCCGCTTCTTCTGTCTTCGGCCGAGAACGATACTTCTTACATCCGGCAGAGCGACCGCAGACGATGCCTCCTGCTTGCTGTCGCGGAAGCTCCTGCTTGCTGTCGCGGAAGCTCCTGCTTGCTGTCGCGGAAGCTCCTGCTTGCTGTCGCAGAAGTTCCTGCTTGCTGTCACAAAGTCTTTCGTTACAGTTGTCGAAGAAAGGCACAACTTTTTGGGTCCTTCGGAGGTTTATTTGTGTCTTTGACCTTCGGTCTTTGGTCCTCTCGCTCAGAAAACTGCAAATACATTTGCGTTTTCTTTGTCGTACTGGCTTACAAATCGCGATTTTTATGTAAATTTGCATCGCAAAGCGCCGATTCGGAACATGCACACACTCATGGCCCACCTCCTGCAGACATCGTCGGGAGCCCTCATCTCCGACCCTACGTGGATATTCTTCCTCGTACTGCTCATCATATTGTCAGCTCCCCTGTTGCTGCGCCGCCTGCGCATTCCGCCCATCATCGGACTCATCGTGGCGGGAATGCTGCTGGGGCAGTACGGCTTTAACGTTCTGGAGCGCGACAGCTCGTTCGAGCTCTTTGGCAAGGTGGGCATCTACTATATCATGTTCCTGGCAGGCCTCGAACTGAACATGGGCAGCGTGCAGCGCTACGGACGCCAGGGCCTGCTCTTCGGCCTGCTCACTTTCGGCATTCCCTTTGGTGCCGGCCTGCTCGTGGGCCATGCGGTGCTGGGCTACGGCTGGCTCTCGAGCCTCCTGCTCAGCTGCATTCTGGCCTCCCACACCCTGGTGGCCTATCCCATCGTGAACCGCTACGGACTGGGGCGCCATCGTGTAGCGGTGATCAGCGTGGTGGCTACTGCCTTTGCCATCTTTGCCGCCCTGCTCACGCTGACGTTTGCCGTGAGCAGTCTCGACCCTGAGACGACAATATACACCTGGATGTTCTTCGGTGCGAAATGTGCGGTCTATGGGGCTGCCGTCGTCTTCGGCTTCCCGCGCCTGGGACGCTGGTTCTTGCGTCGCAACAACGACAGTGTGCTCCAATACATCTTCATCCTGGCACTCGTCTTCCTCAGCGCCGCTTTGGCCGAGCTGGCAGGCCTCGAGGGACTGCTGGGCGCCTTCCTGGCCGGCTTGGTGCTGAACCGCCTCATTCCCCACACCAGCCCTCTGATGAACCACATCGAGTTCGTGGGCAATGCCCTCTTCATTCCCTACTTCCTGATTGGGGTGGGCATGATTATCGACATTAGTGTGATGCGCCACATGGAAGATACCCTTTGCATGCTGGCAATCGTGATTGCAGCCACCGCCTCGAAGGGACTGGCTGCATGGCTCATGGCGCGCATCGCCCAGATGGGTAACGGCAGCACTCGGCTGATGTTCGGACTTACGAATGCCCACGCAGCCGGAGCCTTGGCCATCGTCATGGTGGGCACAAGTCCCGAGGTGAACCTCATGGACTCGTCGCTCCTCAACAGCACGGTGATGCTCATCCTCTTCTCTTGCATCATCAGTTCGCTGGCCACCAACAAGGGCGCCAAGCAGCTGGCCCTGAGCGACACGACGCTCGAGGAGAACCGAGGCTCGTATCACGGAAAGTGCGTCATCACCTATTCCCAGGCCGATGATGTGGATGTGATGACACAGCTGGCCATCCTCATCCGCAATCCCTACATCGCCGACAGCCTCATGGGCCTCTCCGTCTCCTACGACAACGAGGAAAGCGAGGAGACGCACCGTCGCGGCAAGGAGCTGCTGGAACAGGCAAAGGCCATCGCTGCATCGGCCAACGTCCAGATGTCCACCCTCTGCCGCATGAGTACGAACATCTCGCGAGGCATCCTCCACACCCTCCACGAATACGAGGCGGGCGAAATCATCATGAGCCTTGCCGACCGCGAGACAGGCATGCTGAAGCCCTCGCTCGGGAACATCATCAACGATGTCTTGAACGGCTCCCACCGCGAGGTAATCGCCATCCGCGCCATCGTGCCCCCCGGCACACTGCGCCAGGTGGTGGTCGTTGTGCCCGAGAAGGCCGAATACGAAGTGGGCTTCTATAAGTGGCTCGAACACCTGTGCCGCATCGGCGAACTGACGGACTGCCGCTTCGAGTTCCGTGCCCACCCGGCCACGATGTGGTACATCCAGGGCTATATGTCGCAGAAGCATCCCCGAGTCCGCGCCACTTACCAGCCCATGCCGCGATGGAGCGACTTCGAACAACTCTTCGACAAGATGGGCGAGGACAAGATGCTCGTTGTCGTCTCGGCGCGTCCGGGTTTCATCAGCTACACCACAGCCCTCGACTTGTTGCCCCAACAGCTCCACCAGCACTTCGGCAATACGAACGTCATGCTCCTCTTCCCCGACCAGTGGGGCGACCCGATGGATTCCGTCTCCGTCTTCTCGCCCAACGGTACGGCCGTCACCCGCCAGTCGCACGGCTTGTTCGGCTGGTTGCGTCGCCATGTCTTCCCTGCCTTTGCGGTGCTTGCCCTGCTGTGCGCCGCATTGCCGGCCGGTGCGCAGAGTGCTTCTGTGCTGCGTAAGATGTCGCCCCTTGTCCGGCAGGCCGCAATGGACAATGCCGCACGACAGCGCCAGACACTTCCCGAGGACGCGACTCGCTCCGCGAGAGTGGCCCGCCGCAGCGAAGGTGGCAGCCGCACTCTGTGCGCCCTCGTCCGGACATCCGACCAAGACTTGCTCGCTCGGCATGGCAGCCGCATATTGGCCTCATGGGGCGACATCCATATCGCCGACATCCCGCTCGAAGGCCTTGTCAGCCTCGCCTCCCAGCCATCGGTGCAGCGCATCGAGGCCGGCCGGCAATGCTCGGCAACGCTCGATACGGCACTCATCATCACCGGTGCCGAACGCCTGCACAACCCGGCGGCCGATACGTTGACCGCCTATACGGGGCGCGGCGTGGTGATGGGCGTAGTGGACATCGGCTTCGACCTCACCCATCCCACCTTCTACTCGCGCGACATGTCGGACTACCGCATCCGCGCCTTCTGGGACCAGCTCGACTTCTCGGGCGACAGCGTACTCTATGTCGGACAGGAGTATCTCGGTCGTGAAGCCATCCTCGCGAAGGCGCATGCCGCCGACGGACTCATCCAGTTCCACGGCACTCACACCGCCTCCACCGCCGCCGGCAGTGGCTACGACTCGCCCTATGTCGGACTTGCCCCCGAGGCCGACCTCTGCCTGGTGGCCAATGCCGTCGGCAGCGATATGGAGCTCGTACCTGAAGAGGCGCAGTACAAGTTCACTTCGGCTACCGACCTCCTGGGCTTCAAGTACATCTACGACTACGCCCGGCAGCAGGGGAAGCCCTGCGTCGTCTCCTTCAGCGAGGGGCGCTATCAGGACCTCTACGGCGACGACCAGCTCACCTTCGAAGTTCTCGACTCGCTGACTGCCGGACCTGGCCGCATCCTCTGCGCCTCGGCCGGCAATCTGGGGCGCTACCTCACCTATCTGCACAAGCCGCTCGGCCTGGCCGAACGTTCCGTCCTGCTCCAGTTCGAGCCTGATTTTGCCTATTACACCCTGCGCTCGTCCGATTTGATGACCGTCAGGCTCACCTTTTTCCATTCGCCCCAGCAGGTTCTGGGCACGCGCGAGGTGGCTACGGCGGACATCCTGGCCTGCCCCGACAGCCTGCTCATCGACACTCTCCGCTTCGAGTCGAAGAGTTACCAACTGCTGATGGCGAGCTACCCTTCGTGCTACGACTCTTCGCAGTGGGCCACGGAACTGTATCTGAAGAGCCTCGAGGGCGAGGAGAACAAGGACTATCGCGTACTGCTCACCCTGATGGGACAGGAGACCGATGTGGAAGCCATTGCCTCGGGCGGCCACTTCGCCCATTCGACGGCCTATCCCGACTATCTCGAAGGCGAATTCACCCACAGCATCCACTCGCCCGGAGCCGCATCAAGCGTCATCTGCGTGGGCTCCACGGCCTACCGCACAGGCATCCTCAACTACCGGCACGAATGGCAAGAAATGAATGCCGGCACCGATGGACTTCGGGCTGCCACCAGCAGTACGGGGCCGTCGCTCATGGGACTGACAAAGCCCGATGTAATGGCCCCTGGCATGCATGTCATTGCCGCCATGAGCAGCTACTATCTCGAGCAGCAGGGCGAGGACTGGTACACCGGGTTCGACGTCTCGCGCTTCCCCTTTGCTGGGCGCCAGTACGCCTGGAACGCCCAGTCGGGCACCTCGATGGCCTGCCCCATAGTCGCCGGTGTCATCGCCCTTTGGCTCCAGGCCTGCCCTACGCTGACGCACGACCAAGTCCTGGAAACCATCGCCGCCACCAGTCGCCAGCCCGAGTCTGGCATCACCTATCCCAACAACGACTACGGCTATGGCGAAATCAATGCCGAGGCTGGCCTGCAATATGTGCTCGACCACTTCGCAGGCATCGAGAACACGGAAGAGTCGAGCCCGAGACGCATCGTGGCACGCTACGACCTGAGCGGACGGCAAATGTCGCTTTCCACCACTCAGCATGGCATTTCCATCGTCCGGCGCGCCGACGGGAAGGCACGGAAAATCTTACATTAACACAATACTCCCATGAAACGAATCTCCAGAACGCTCATCACATTGCTCTGCCTGCTTTGCAGCACCACTTTGTCCGCCATTCGAACGAACAATCTGAAGTGTGAGATGCTCGACAACCCCTGTGGCATCGGTACTACGCAGCCCCACCTCAGCTGGCAGATACCTGCTGAACGCCGAGGCATCGGACAGAAGGCCTACTACATCCTGGCTGCATCCACGCCCGAGAAACTGAATGAGAAGGATGCCGACCTCTGGAACAGCGGACGCATCGACTCCGACCAGTCCATCTGGGTACGCTACGAAGGCAAGCCTCTCACCTCGCGCAGTGTGGTGTATTGGAAGGTGAAGGTGTGGGACGAGCAGAACCAGGAGTCGGGTTGGAGTGCGACGGCCCGCTTCACCGTGGGGCTCCTCGAGCAGTCCGACTGGCACGGTCGCTACATCGGCATGGAGCGCAGTGACACCACCATCTCGCCCCTTCTCTGGAAGACCTTCCGCTGCACGAAGAATGGCGGTGCGCAGGCCTTCCTGCACATCAGCACGCTCGGCTTCCATGAAGTGTACCTCAACGGACGGCGGGTGGGCAACGATGTGCTCGCCCCCTCGGTGGTGGTATTCACAAAGCGCAGCCAGGCTATGAGCTACGATGTGACCTCCCTCCTTCGCGACGGCGAGAACGATATTGTCGTCTGGCTCGGCAAGGGATTCTACGACGCTGCAGTCCCCGGAGGCATCGCCAAAGGTCCTTACGTGATGGCACAGATCGATGTGCAGGACGGCGCGGGATGGACCACCGCAGTTGCCACCGACCGCACTTGGCGGGCACGCAAGAGCGGATACTATCTGCCGGGCACTTGGGCACGCAATCGCTTCGACGGCGAGGTGGTCAAGGCCGAGGAGCTACTGCCCGACATGTCCCACGAGACACTTGCCGCCGCTCAGTGGGATGAGACTTTCGAGGCCAGCATCCCCCCGCGCACCATCACCCCGATGATGTGCGAACCCAACCGCATCAAGGACGCCCTGCGGCCGCAAGGCATCCGCCAGCTCAGCCCCGGCACCTGGATGATTGACATGGGCAAGAGCGTTGTCGGATGGACAAAGATTCGGATGAAGGACTTGCAGAAGGGGCAGACCATCGGCATCAGCTACTGCGACATGCTCGGACTCAACGGCGAGTTCGAGTACGGCGTCTTCTCCGACCGTTACATCGCCCGTGGAGAGGGTGAGGAATACTTTGAGAACAAGTTTAACTATCATGCCTACCGCTACATCAAGATTACCGGCCTGACGCATGCGCCCGACTTCGACGATGTGACCTCCTACCTCATCCACACAGGCTACGACAACCGCTCGTCCTTCATCTGCAACGATGAGGATATCAATGCCATCCACAACATGATACACTACACCTTCGAGTGTCTCACCCAGAGCGGCTACATGGTGGACTGCCCCCATCTCGAGCGCGGCGGCTACGGCGGCGACGGCAATTCCTCGACCCTCGCGGCGCAGCTGATGTACGACCTCTATCCGCTCTACGTGAACTGGATGCAGGCCTACGGCGACGAACAGTCGCCCGACGGCGACCTGCCCCACACCGCTCCCTCCTATACCCGTTGCGGTGGCGGTCCCTACTGGCTGGCCTTCATTGCCCATGCCCCCTGGCAGACCTATCAGCAGTATGGCGACAAGGACATCCTCGCTCACTACTATCCCTACATGAAGCGCTTTGCCGAGTTTGCCGAGGGCTACATGCCCGACGGACTGCTTGCCATCAAGAACCGCTGGCCCAACAATCGCCAGCACCATTGGTTCCTGGGCGACTGGGCACTGCCCAACGAGGTGCACCAGCACGACGAGTCGAGCATCGACATAGTGAACTCCTGCTCGATGAGCTGGGTGTATGGCATCATTGCCAAGACGGCGGCCATCCTCGGTAAGCCCGACGAGCAGAAAGTCTTCGCACAGAAGCAGGCCGACATCAACAGCCGCATCCACGAGACCTTCTACCATGCCAAGGAAAGTACCTACTCTAACGGCCTGCAGCTCGACCTGGCCTTCCCGCTCTTCGTGGGTGCCACGCCTGAGAAGCTGCGCGAGAAGGTCAACAACTCGCTGCGCGACCTCACCTACCAGCGCTTTGCCGGACACTTCTTCACAGGCCTCGTAGGCATCCCCATCCTGACGCAGTGGCTCACTCGCGCCGGCGAGGCACAGCTGATGTACGACATGCTCAAGAAACGCAGCTTCCCCGGCTACCTCTATATGATTGAGAACGGTGCCACCACCACCTGGGAACACTGGGATGCCCGTCGCAGCCGCATCCACAACTGCTACAACGGCATCGGCTCGTGGTTCTATCAGGCGCTGGCCGGTATCGTCAACGACGAGGAGGCTCCCGCCTATCGCCACTTCTTCATCCGTCCTCAGATTCCCGACGGCATCCGCTTCGTGCGCTGCTGCAAGCCCACGCCCTACGGAGACATTGTCATCGACTGGACGCTCTCGGGCAAGACCTTCGACCTGAAAGTTTCCGTGCCTGCAGGCACCACCGCCACCGTCGAGGTGCCCTTCCAGCCCAAGACGGTCGAGACGGCCTTCGAGCGCGTCACCCGCCGCGGCCTCGTCTATGACGACAAACAGCAGTCCACCGACACCGGCGACAGAAACACCGTCCTTGATGCCTCTCAGCCCATCGTGCTCGTCAGCGGACGCCATCGGCTCATCTATACAATGAAGTAAAGAGGGGAGAGGAGAGTATGTCTATGATTCAACTCCGAGGAATAACCAAGAGCTTCGGCTCCCTCCAGGTGCTGCGTGGCATCGACCTGGACATTGCCCGCGGCGAGATCGTCTCCATCGTGGGGCCGAGCGGTGCGGGAAAGACCACTCTGCTCCAGATTATGGGTACGCTCGACCGCCCCGACAGCGGGCAGACACTCATCGATGGGCAGGATGTGAGTCGGCTTGGCGAAGCCCGACTGGCACGGTTCCGCAACCGCCACATCGGCTTCGTCTTCCAGTTCCACCAACTGCTGCCCGAGTTCACGGCCATAGAGAACATCATGATTCCCGCCTTCATCGGCGGCACCGGACGGCGCGAGGCACAGGAGCGCGCACTCGAACTGCTGCGCTTCATGGGACTCGAGGAACGTGCCACCCACAAGCCCAACGAACTCTCGGGTGGCGAGAAGCAGCGCGTCGCAGTGGCCCGCGCGCTGGTGAACAATCCCGCCGTCGTGATGGCCGACGAGCCCAGCGGCAGCCTCGACAGTCAGAACAAGGAAGAACTGCATCGCCTCTTCTTCGACCTGCGCGACCGCTTCGGCCAGACATTTGTCATCGTCACCCACGACGAGTCGCTTGCCGCAACCACCGACCGAACCATCCACATGAAGGACGGAATGCTAATGAGCAATACATAATTGCTCCTCCCGGCTTTCTCCTCCCCTCGGGGAGGTTGGGAGGGGGCTTAACCCTCATCACATGACAGAACTACAACTTGGACGCATGAATAGCCTGCCCGTAGTGAAGCAGGTGGAGTTCGGATACTATCTGGAGGGCGCGATACGCGGACGACGCATCGAGGTGCTGCTCCCCTCGAGCGAGGTGGACGAATCGCAGCCCCAGCCCCTTGCCGAGGGCGCTGTTGTCGACGTCTTCCTCTACCTCGACCAGGAAGAACGCCTCGTGGCCACTATGCACCGCCCGCTCGCTATGGTCGGCGACTTTGCCCATCTCGAGGTGTCTTGGGTCAACAACTTCGGTGCCTTCCTCCACTGGGGGCCGCAGAAAGACCTCTTCGTCCCCTTCCGCGAACAGAAGATGAAGATGCAGAAGGGGCAGCGCTACATCGTCCATCTCCACATCGACCCCGAGACCTACCGCATCATGGCCAGCGCCAAGGTGGAGCGCTACCTCTCTACCTCCCTTCCCCCTTACCGCGAAGGCGATGAGGTGGACATCCTTGTGTGGCAGAAGACCGACCTTGGCCTGAAAGCCATTGTCGATAATCGCTATGGCGGACTGCTCTATGACGACCAGCTCTTCCGTCACCTGCAGACCGGCGACCGCACGAAGGCCTACGTGACGCAGGTTCGTCCCGACGGCAAGCTCGACCTCGCCCTGCAGCCCACAGGCGGACGCGCCGTACACTCCTTCTCTGCCGTACTCCTCGACTACCTGAAGGCCCATGACGGACACGCTCCCCTGGGCGACAAGTCACCCGCCACGCTCATCTACGACACCTTTGGCGTCAGCAAGAAAGTGTTCAAGAAAGCCGTCGGCGACCTCTACAAACGCCGTCTCATCACCATCGGCGACGAGGGAATCACAATTCACAATTCATAATTACTCCGCCCTGCGAACCACTCCCCTCGGAGAGGTTGGGAGGGGGCTTTAATCCCCGCTAACCTATGAAACCCATCCACACCCTCCTGCTTTGCGCCCTCTGGCTCATCGCACCCGTCCTTTCGGCCAATGCCCAGGACATTCACAACATCCATCAGCTCAAGGCACTCGGCTGCGAGCTTACCGACTCGTCGCTCATGACGAAGGTCGCCAAGAAGTGCCGCTACAGTAAGAACCGCGGCAAGTCCGTAGCCGTCTTCGGCGGTAGCCTCTCCGTGAACAAGGAGAGCCAGGCCGCCAAGCTCATGTGGAGCGAGTACCTCGACATGCATGTTACCGACTACGGCCACGGCGGCTACGGCTTCTCGTCGCTCCAAGGCTCTGTGCTCGACCAGGTGAACAGTGCCCGAAAGCATGACATCTACATCCTCTGGGCCAGCACCAACGACTACACCAACAGCCGCGAGCCTGGCACACCGCAGGACTACACCGAGGCCGACGGCTACGATGCGTCGAAGCTCGTCACTCAGTGTGGCGGACTGAACTACTGCATTCGCCATCTCCGTCAGCTCAATCCCAAAGCTACGATATACGTCTTCGGCTCCCTCCCCTTCTGGTGGAACAGCGGCGGCTACGACCCTGCCAGCACGGAGACGAACAAGACGGGCCACAACTTCGCCTACTACATCGACCTGCAGCGTCAGGTCGCCGAGATGCATGGCCTCTGCTTCTTCGATCAGTTCACCCTCCCCATCCTCACGCCCGAGACGAAGGACCGCTTCTATCTCAAGGACAATCTCCACATGAACTACAACGGCTATGCCAATGTTGGCCTCTACCAACTCTACTTCTTGGCTACTGAGAAAGCGCTGAAGCCCCAAAAACGTTGACCGATGGACAACAAACAATATAACGCTCTCTTCTCCTTCATCCGGAACATTGCCAACGATGTGTTGGTACATGCTTTCGAGAAAGGAGATTACAAGAAGATCATCCTGCCGTTCATGGTGCTTCGTTAGCAGGAAGAATATAATGACAAGCAAGAAATCCATCCGTTTCTTCAACGACCGCAAGGTGCGGGCTGTATGGAGTGATGCCGAGAGCAAATGGTACTTCTCTGCAACCGATGTTGTACGCGCCATCAACGATGAGGAAGACTATGCCAAGGCAGGCAACTATTGGCGATGGCTGAAAAAGAAATTGTCAGGCGAGGGGATTCAACTCGTGAGTGCCACTCACGAGTTCAAGTTCGAGGCTCCCGACGGCAAGATGCGTAAGGCGGACGTGCTGGATGCCGAGGGCGTGCAGATGCTGGCGAAGCATTATCCCAGCAACCGGGCTCATGCCTTTCTTGACTGGTTCACCTATTCCGACAACAGCATTGACGGGCAGAGCCGCAAGAAGGCCTACACGCTGTTTGAGAGCGGACTCTTAGACAGCATGGAGGCAGGAACGGTAAAATGTCAGCATCGCCATTTATCTCTACAGCAAACTTATAGGTTACTTGACTCTTCAACACAAGTGAATCTTCTGTTGTTTCGTCCAATCTTTCTTTGATGTTGGAACCTCATTTATATAAATAGTGAAATCGCCATTAGCAGCTTTAGGAACAGGACCAACTCTCCAACGGAAAAAAATAATCTTCACCCTCAGAAGAAACCCATCGATAATTATGAGTACTTACACGTTTGTCTGTCGGTGTACAAGCATTAATAGGAATAAAGCATTGGGCTATTACATATGCCTATAACACAGAGAAAGCCAACCAACTTATTCACGCTCATCTATTTCGCCCTCCTCATGGGTGGATGAAGCATAGTGTATATTG
>JAILBW010000096.1 GCA_024680695.1 Bacteroidaceae bacterium | reverse complement strand
ATTATATATATTACTATATATATAACTATAATTATATTAACTTATTGTAATATAATTATTTACCATCTACCCTCCCCCGCGAAATCCGCCCACGGTGCAGAAAAATGGACTGTCCTTTGTCCCAATTGTCACGCAACGTGGAAAAGCTCTCTCTGTCGGCGAAAGAAAGTGTCAGCTTTTTTCAGGAATCTGTGAAAATGTAACGATTTGACTATCGTCGAGCCAGCTTCCGCTCGGGAAAGTCGAAGCGAGCTTCACTTCCCTCTCGCTTACCCGTAGGTTTCAAATTTTGCATTTTGCATTTTGCAAATAGATATTGAGTAATGTTATCCGTGAGAAGAAACGTGCCGAAGGTGCAATAATGGAAAACAAAATGCCCCACACGAAGCGAGGCATTTCGTCACACAGAAAGCACTTGCATTCCGTGTCAGTGGTTCTCAGGCATGTCGCTGCCCGTGAGCAGGGTGCCGTCGGCAGCCATGCCTTCGGCGCTCACGGCGATCTGCGTTTTCTTGCCATTATTGTAGAACTGCACCTCGGCCTCGCCGTTGCTGTCGAGCTGTAGGCTGGGGTTCCAGTAGAGGGTGCGGCGATAGTCCTTCTGCTCGGGCAGGGGGGTCTTGGAATAGTCGGGCTGGTAGAATACTTCGCCCACGGCATATCCGGGCAGGATGTAGCGGCGGTCGCGATAGGTGGCGCGCGGCCCGTCGTTGGGTGCATACTGGTGGAGATCGACGATGACCTGAGGTTGATTGCTGGCCTCGAAGTGTTTGTCGCCCTCGCGCCGCGGGCTGTAGTCGGTGTAGATGTATATCTTGTCGAGATTCCTCATGTGCTCGAATACTTCGCGTTCCTTGGGTCCCCAGTTCTGCAGGTCGCCGGAGGCAGCGCGGGTGTCGTAGCGCAGCTCGAATTCGTAAGGGCGCTCCATATTCATGTCGCCGATGTAGGTGCGGGCTATCTCGTTGGCAAATCGCGAGGGTCCCACATAGACACCGTTTCCGATGCCGGCATCGGCCACATCGTTGAAGGCCTGATAGGCATCGATGACGAAGGCTGGTTTGCTGGGATCGAAACGACTCAGGCCGTTGCGCCGTGCACCGATGGTCACTTGGTCCAGTACGCGCGACCCGTCGTCAACCCAATCGGGAGCGATGGCCGAGCCCTTGGGTGCCTCGGCCAGATTGGACTGATAGAAGTTGTAGGGCTTCACGAAGCGGGGATAGATGGGGGTGAGCTTGACGTAGAACTCGGGGTAGTTCAGTGCCTCCTTCTCGTCCTCGCCGGGGACTACCCAAATGATCTGATCGGAGGTCTTTCCCTTCCACTTGGTGCTGTCGCTGGCAGCGAGGAAGAAGTAGCAGCCGTCGTAGAAACGGGGGCTCTCGATCTTGAACAATCCGTTTTCGGTGGACACATCGCCAACGATGCCTTCGGGTGCGCCAGGTTTGGTGAACTCAGCGTGTACGACGACCTCTCGTTTCATGTTGCTCTTGCCGAAAAGGTTCTTCTTGTCTATCTGTTCGCCGGTCTGCGCGCGAGCATTGCGGAAGTGGGCATCGGCATCGGCACGCGCGCTGTTAATGGTGGAAACAGCATCCTCCATTGTGCGTTGGCCTTCAGTGGGGGTGTCGCTGTCCGTCGTGTTCTCGGAATCGCTTGTCTGCGTGTTGCGACTGCTCTTGGCGGCCTTCTCGGCTTCCTTTTCCGGGTTCGTCTCGGTTTTTTCCATGTGATATTCCAGTCCTTTGTCATACGCGAAGTCCTCGGATTTCTCCTCCTGATAGGTGTTCACCTCGCCCGTCATCAGCTGAGTGAGTTCGGGCATGTGGCTCAGCTGGAAGGCGCCGGGGATGGCCATCGTGTACCAGTCGTATCGGCGCCAGCCCTGTATCATCAGCAGGAGGTCCAGTGCGCGGCGGTGCTCCTCATCGTCCTTCTCGAAGTAGTAGCCGGGGTCTTCCACAAAGCCGCGAATCTGGCTGCTGAGCAGCATCTCGGTGAGGATATTCCCGTTGTCGAAGGTGTACTCGGTGTGGGCAGCATCGCGCACAGCCATGCTGATAGTGCTGCCGGCCGCGCCTCCGTGGACACCCACCTTGATGGCAGAGTAGGGCTCGTAGGTCGGTGCAATCCCGGAGAAGGTCATCGGCTTGGCCTCTTGGTCGGCATTGCGCACGAAGAAGAGGCGGTCGGCATAGATGCAACCCTGGGCGTTGAAGATGGTGGCCTGCACCACGCCGTTATGCAGCGTGGCAGCATCGATGGTAACCGTTTTCTCGGCAAAGCGACCCAACTCCTGAAAGTCCTGCATAACCCCTTGATTGGTAATCGTCAGTCCCAGTTCCTCGTCCTTTACGCGCCCTGCCGTCAGGAGTCGCAGGGTGATTTTCCCATCCTTTTGACTTACGTTCATCGCACACCCGTATTCCTCCACGTCGGGCAGTTTCTGCTTGCCCGATCCTTTTTTCCAAGTGAACTGAGCAGTGTACTTCCCGCCAGCCATCGGAGTGAATTCCACGCTGCCGCGACCGCGCTGTTCGGTCTTAGCCTCAGCCACTTGCGTACCGGCGGCATCCAGAATGGCGAGCGTACCCTCGAGATGCATGCCTTCCTCGTCGTTTGCCTCGAAGGCAACGCGGTTGGAGATGCCAGCCACAAGATGGCCTCCTTCGGGATAGAGATTCAGCACGGTTTCGGGCACGCTGTTGTCGGCCTTAAAGTGGCGGCGCAGGGGGCGCAGCGTCATGTTGTGATTGTACTCACCGGGAGTCTTAGGCTTGTCGTAGACGGGGAAGACGCGGCTGTAGAGTTTCTCGTAGTCGCGATAGTATTCCCGCGCCATCTTCTTGTTGAAGAACCATCGTTCGGAGAGGCGCGAATGATCGTGTTCGTATTCGCCCCAGTTGAGCTGCCAGCGTGTGTAGGCCCGCAGTTCGTAGTATCCGCCGTAGAGTGTGTCGGGGAGACAGAAGGAGCCGTCTCCCTGCCCCTTCTTCATCTCGAGTTGCTGGCGCTCCACGAGGTATCCGTCCTGATTGAGCAGCTCGACATACAGCAGTCCACTAACCGTACTGGGTCCGCCAGTGTCACTGCGACGCGTATAGGCCTTGTAGTAGAGCGTGTCGCCGAGGAAATAGCAGGTATTGTCCATGTGGATGAAGACCTGTTCCTGAGGAATGGATTTGCCAAACTTCTGGAGACGGGCAGCCCAACCTTCGAGCGTCGTGGGCATGGTGGCTGTGGTCTGTGCCAAAAGGGGCATCGAGCCAATCAACCAGAGGCAAAGGAGAATGATTCGGTGTTTCATAGGAAGTCTGATATAAATATTGTACCTTTTACTTTTTCGGATTGCGAGCGATGTATTCCCGGAACTCATCGTATTCGCGGATGTAGTCGTCCTCACTGAAGTCATGGCTTGCAAGTACAAGGCAAACAGCTCCGGAGGAGAAGTCCTCGAGTGTGCGCCACACCCCAGTCTCGACCAGAAGGGCTTCCCAAGGGCGTTTCAGGTGGAATGTCTCGCGCTGCTGTCCGTTGTCGAGGGTGATGCAGAAGGATCCGCTTACGGATATAATCACTTCGCGGCACTGACGATGGGCATGGGCCCCACGGCTTTCTCCGCCTGGCACGTCGGTAATCCAGTATGCCCGGGCAATGGGGAAAGGCATCCCGCCCTGCAGGTCGGCCACAGTGAGGTTGCCGCGTGGATCGTCGTATTTGGGGAGCGCAATGATGCGCCCTAATGGTCTTTCGGAAGGCATTACCTTGATTTGTTTTATGCTTATTTGATTGTTTTCTTCGAATTTGGTTTAAAGTAAGTTGCGCGACAGGTAGCGTACAGGATACCATATCGCCACCCATCCCACGACAAGCACGGTGAGGAAGATGATCAGGAGGTCGGTGAGGTGGACGCTTACGGGATAGGCTTCGACGATGAAACTGCCCTCGACCGAGCCCATTGCCAACAGGCCGAATGTCTGCTGCGCCCAACACAATACCGTGCCGAGAACGATGCCAATGACCGCACCGATGAGGCTGATGAGGCGACCCTCGAGCATGAAGATGCGGATGATCAGGAGGTCGGTGGCTCCCATGCTACGAAGCGTTTTCACATCCTCCCGCTTGTCAATCATCAGCATGGACAGTGAACCGATAATGTTGAAACAGGCCACGAGAAGGATAAACGTCAGGAAGAGGTAGGAAATGAGTTTCTCGATGCGCATAATGCGAAATACGTCTTCCTGTTGCTCGTAGCGGTCGGCCACCGTAAAACGTTCGCCCAAGAGTTGCTTGAGCTGCTTCTTCCCACGACTTGTGGAGGCACCATCCTTGAGCCGTACCTCGACGGAGGATACCCGGCCCTGCTGATCGAAAAGACGCTGAGCAAAGTCAATGCTCGTGAGGACGTAGTTGGCATCGTACTTTACCTGCTTGACCATGAACACTACGCCGGGACTCTGCAGTTCGTCGTGATTGAAGGAACTGAGGGGATTGGCCATGTTCACTCGCTCTCCCCGCCGTGGTGCATAGACCTGCAGCGGGTCGGGGAACGAGGTGGAAAGGCCCAGACGACTGGCCAGCTGGATGCCCAGGATGCCATACTCCAGTACATCGCTATGGAGGCAAAACTCACCATCGCCGTACAGGATGTCCTCGATGTGAGCTTGCTCACCAATATTGTCGTCCACACCCTTGATGGTCACTACCTGCTGCTGACCGTCCTCCACTACCAACGCCTGGCCTTCAAGCACTCGGGTACAGACGTCCACCAGCTCGCATTCCTGCAGCCGAAGCAGTGCCTCGTCGTCGGTCGGCACGGTGCTTCCGGCCGAGGGAGTGATGCGCAGTTGCGGATCGAAGGCGGTAAACAGGTCGGCCACGAGTTCCTGAAAACCATTGAAGACGCTCAGTGTGCACACCAGCGCCATCGTGGCCACAGCGACACCCACCACCGAGATGCCGCTGATGATGTTTATGGCATGGTGGCTCTTTTTGCTGAAGAGGTAGCGTCGGGCGATGAAGAAACTGGCATTCATTGGCTTTGCAAGGGGGAGGGAGACAGGCAGGGCGTTTAGTTCTGCTTCAGGAGTTCATCAATATGCTGGGCATAGTCGAGCGAGTCGTCCACGAAGAACTTCAGTTCGGGAATGATGCGCAGCTGCTTGCCCACGCGAGTGCCCAGTTCGTAGCGCACTTGTCGCTGATTGGCATTGATGTTGCCCACGATTTCTTCGGCCCGCGCACTGGGGAAGACGCTCAGATATACTCGGCAGACACTCAGATCAGGGCTGATGCGGCATACGCTGACGCTCACCAATACGCCTCGCATGCCGCTTGTCTGGCGCTGAAAGATGTCGCTCAGTTCCTTTTGGATGAGGCGCGCTATCTTGTTTTGTCTTGTTGTTTCCATCTTATTTTGTTTTTCGGAATAATCGGAATACTCGGAGGGAAGATTCGGGGATTAGTTTTCCTCGCCGAGGAACATCGGGTCCCATGCCGGCAGTTTCACGGCCTTCTGCTTGAGCAGGTCGAGCACTCGGGCGGTGCAGTACTTGCGGTTTACCACCACACGGAACATGTATTCGTTGAACCATTCGTCGGTCATGATCAGGTAGCCCTTCATGCCGCTCTCTGCGCCCCAGCTGTTCTCTACCTTCCACTTGGTGGGCTTTCCGTCGTGGTCCAGATCGACGGCCATCAGTGTCATGGCGTGGGTGCTGCCGCTGTCGAACGACTGGATGCGCTGCCGCTTTGTCATGCCGAAAGTAGTGCCCAGCAGACTCTGATAGTCGTAGTTCTTGAGGTCGAGCATGCCGGTGGTGCGATTGAGGAACTTGCCTACGTCGCACGAGAAATACATCTGGGCCGAGTCCTTGAGGCTGGCAATAACCATCGGCTTCAGTTCCTCGATGTCCAGATTGACATACTTCCAGTTGTGTCCCTCATAGACATGGCGATCGTACTCGATCTCATACACTTGATTGTAGGGACGGCTTGGGTCGTTCATCAGCATCACATAGTCGGCATAGAGATCCTCGTCGCCGCGGCACACTTCGCGGTAGAACTCCTGCGGCGTATAAGTCTTAGCCTCGCCGAGAGGCTTCCCGTCTTTCTTTGGCGTCCAGGCGAACGATGTCGGAGGCACACCGTAGGCCATCACCAGCATGCGATATACGGTCTTCAGTTGCTCCACCTTCATCTGCTGCAGGTCTTTCTCGCTGGCACCCGCCTCGCCTTTTTCGCGGAGCTGTATGCCAAACTCGCGAAGCTTGCGTTTCAGGTGACCGTTGAACTCGCTTGTGCTGTTGCTGTTGTACGTCTCGGGCATCACATCTTTGGGCACAAGTCCGTATTTCGTCACCAGGTCGGCCACGCCGGTATATGTGCCACCGTCGCTCAGCGGGTGCTGGAAGAGCCAAGTCACCGTCTGCGAGTCGATAGCCTCCTTGCGGGTGTCGATGATGCTCTGCAGGAACAGGTTACTCTTCTCCAACTGGTCGTAGAAGAACAGGTAAACCTGGCTGAAGAAGAAGTCCTCCACACCCAGCTTCTTCATGGCGCGGTTGCGCAAGACATTCGTTCCGGTGAAAAGCCAGCATCGTCCGCTGTGCTGCTGGTCGCTAATGCCTGTGTTCTTCACCTCCACGTTGAAATAGGTGTCGGGACTCTGTGCATTCTCCTGATTGACGGCCATCAGGGCGATACTGTTATTGTTCAGCGCATTGCGCAGCGCCTTGTCGGCGGGCGTAGCGGTGTAGCTTCCGGCAAGTGCCTTCAGTACGTCGGGGGTGATGTCAGTCTGCGCCTGCACCGAAACAAAGAATGCAAGGGCGAGTGTGCATAAGAGAATCTTCTTCATCATTGCTTTTGTATTATGGTATTCATTAACAATATGTGTTCGTTCCGTCGGACTCAGCCTGCAAATGCAAGTTGCTTGCAAAATTACATCTTTTTTCGGAAAAGTCCGATTCTTCATCATTAAAATCTTACGCCCCCATATAATATATAATGTACAGAGCAGGGCATTTGTCACATCGGAAGGCTGTTTTTTTCGCTAAAAGTGCAAATTTGCCAACTCTGCTTTGCATATTTGAGGCAAAGTGCCCGAAGTGCTTTTTGTCTGAGAACTCAGCCCGCAGGAAGAAGACCTTTGGGCATTTCATCGGGGATGTAATAACTAAAGAGGCAATGCGACAGCAAGCAGGATACTTTGCGACAGCAAGCGGGAGGCAATGCGACAGCAAGCGAGAGGCAATGCGACAGCAAGCAGTCCTCAACCACGGACTTTGCATTTTGCATTTTGCATTTAATATATTGTACCCCCTTTCCCTTGCCGCTTTCGCAGAAAGACCGTATCTTTGCAGTCGGATTGCTCATACGAGATGGTGCGCCCGAAGCCCTGCGCCTCAATCAGCCTCATGCCCCCGCTGGAAGCTGACCACACACGCAGGAAAGTCCGACAAGAGCCGATTCAACAGGTCCATCATGTTCCGAGGGCAATGAGCTAAAGATGATATCAATAACACACATAACCCTAACAACTAAATCAAACTACACAAACAACTATGAAAAGAAAAATGATTTCCTTGCTGCTCGGTCTGTCACTTTGCAGCATGGCTTGGGCACAGACCTATGTGGAAGACTCAGTCAAGGTGCAGGGCCACATGCGGAAATTCGTGATGTATCTGCCTGCCGGACTCAAGGCTGACGCACCGCTCGTCTTCGTCCTGCACGGCTACGGCGGCAAAATTTGGCGCGAGAATCCTCTCATCCATGTAGCCGACAAGCATGGCTTCGGAGTGTGCATCCCTCAGGGTTTGCGCGACCTGAAAGGTAAGCCTAGCTGGAATGTGGGCTACCCCTTCCAGAAGGGATGGAAGATCGATGACGTGAAATCGCTCTGCCGCATGGCCAAGTATGTACAGAAGAAGTATCGGCTGAGCCGTGAGAACACCTTCTTGACAGGAATGTCCAACGGCGGCGAGATGTGCTACCTGATGGCCTACAGCAAGCAGCAGACGTTCAAGGCTGTGGCACCCCTCGCCGGACTCACGATGGAGTGGATGTACCGCGAACTGGAAGCCTCGCGACCCATCCCTCTCATGGAGGTTCACGGTACGAAGGATCACACCTCGGAGTGGGGCGGCGACCTGGAGGACAAAGGTGGATGGGGTGCCTATATGCCTGTGCCGCTGGCCGTGGGCTACTGGGTGGCCAAGAATCGCTGCACGCATGAAGAAACGGAACGCGTAGAGAGTCTGCGCGGCAGCCAGGGACATGCCATCATCAAGCATCGCTTCACGGGCAGTTCGACAGGCTGCGACGTGTGGCTCTATGAGGTAATCGGTGCCGGACACACATGGCATACCGACGACATTGACACAGGCCAGGAAGTGTGGAACTTCTTCAGCCAGTACGTGAAATAACTTGCCATTTGGCTGCGCAGACAACCGACTTTGCCCATCATTAATTGTAGTCTATGAAATACCTCCGTCTGGCCTTGCAGTGGATCACTCGCCTTTGGTTCATGATACCACCGCTCTTCGTGTACTGTGCCTACCGCATCTTCCATCTGATGTCCGGGTACTACTCGACAGAGGAGGGCCTATGGAGCGACGCCTACTTCCTGCTGCTGTTTCTCTACATCGTAGCTCAGGTGAACCTGCTGCGGCAAGACAAGTTTGTCCAGTTCCTGCTGTCACTCATCCCTGGTGCCGTGATGGCCTTCACGGTCGTATCCATCGGCATGGCGGCGCAGTCGGCTCCCACCCGCTTCGGCATTGACCATCCGATACCCGAGGGGCTGGCGTACGAAAACGTGTTACCCGCCGACAGTATCCTGACCCAAGAGCCGAGTCCTGCCGACACCGCCAGCTGGCTACAGATTTACCGAGGCTCACAGGGCGGCATCTACGAATACACACTCTACGCTCCCCCGCTCCTTGCAGGCGAAGTGTTCCTACGCTGCTACGAAGTGACGGAGAACATCGCCCTCTCCAAGCGGCGTCTGCGAAAGGCCAGCCGCTGCCCGGTGGAGGCATCCGAGACGTTCTCCCGCATCGTGGACCGCCAGCGATTCACCATCTACGAGGGCGACTGGGGCGACTACTACGCTGTGCGGGTCGAGGTGTGGCATCATCCCCGGAGCGGCAAGGAGCAAAAACTGCTGGAGAAAGTGTATGCCATGGAAGGATGGATGAGGTGAAGGGAGATTCGGCATACTAAGCAGCACCAACCAGCTCATCTCCCTCAGCATCAACGAACACGAAAAATAATGAACCCCCGCATAATGAAACGAGCACAATGAGACGAATGGCCATTCTATGCCTGTTATGCTTTGTGTACTGCACGCATGTTCAAGCCGATAAGAAAAAAAGAATAAAGTCGGAGCAGGCATCGCCAAAAACGGAATGGACAAAAATTCCGCAGAACGAACAGCAGGAAATCACCCATTACACCCAAGACTTCGTGCGCGAGCGAGGCTCGAGTCAGATTCTGCTTGGTCTTCGGGGCGATGCCGTCACCGAACGCTTAGCCTTTCTGCACGACGAGATGGGAACGAAGTTTTTCCTTGTCGTACGGGAACCTTATGCCCGTTACGTAAAGGAACGCATGCTGGCATTCACAATCGGGGGACGCTATGGCTCGGTATCGCAGCCTCAACCTTTTATGAAAATGATAGAGAAGTACGACAGCATCCTCATAAAGATGGATCAAGGTACTATTCCGCCCGAGTCTTCGCTAAAGACCGAAGTTCCCTCGGAACGCATCACACCCCTGCTGCGCAACATCGCATGGAGGCAGTTCGGGGTGAATGGTCTGTTCGAATGGCAGCCAGAGACATGGATTAGTGGCTGCGGTGCCGTCGCGATGGCCCAGGTGATGTATTTCTATCGCTATCCGAATGTGGCCCGCGGCACCGTCGATTACGACACCGACGATGGTCACCACGTAAATACAACATTGGAGGGCAACGCCATCAACTGGAGCCAGATGAAGGACTATTACAAATGGAAGGATCGCGACAGCCTTACCATTGACCCGCTTATAAAAATGTGCGGAATCGCCCTTCACTCGAAGTATGGTCCCAACAATACTAACACACAAATGCGTTATTATCCCGACGCACTAAAGAAGAATTTTCTGTACTCCGACAGTGTGCGCCTCCGAAGCAAAGGAAGCGAAGGGGAATTTGTCGATGCCATCCGGCGCGAAGTAGGCGAGGGGCGGCCATGCATCCTGTGCGACAACAGCCACATATTCGTGGCCGATGGCGTATTCGACGAGTTCCTGCACTTCAACCTTGGCTGGAGCGGAGTGAGCAACGGCTGGTTTCGCACTTTGACCCCTACTACGGAATTGGGTAAAGGCTCCTTCCTGCGAAGCGGAATTACAGGAATAATCCCTCAGAAGTGACCTTAGAGAAAGTATTTCTTTGAGTTCGCAGCCTCAAAATTTGGCTTTTCGCATGCTTATTTGTACCTTTGCCGAAGATTCAACCGCATAAAGCGCCATATAACACCCAAAGACCTATGAATCCCGAACTGAACACAATCGTTTCACAATTCGACGTGACGGGCACCGTCACCGACATCGCTCCTCTGGGCGCAGGACTTATCAACGACACCTATCTCGTAAAGACGGCCGAGGCAGACTGCCCCGACTATGTGTTGCAACGTATCAACCACCATGTATTCCCCGATGTGGATATGGTTATGCGCAACATCGCTGCCGTCACCGGCCACATCCGCCACAAACTGGAGGAGCAGGGCGCTGACGACATCGATCGACGGGTGCTCACCTTCATCCGCCTGAAAGAGGATGCGCAACGTCTCTACACCGTGGTGGACGGCAACTATTGGCGCCTGATGATCTTCATTCCACGCACGGTGACCAAGCAGGCCGTCGATCCCGACAGCAGCCGCGCTGCAGGTCTGGCCTTCGGCAACTTCCAGGCTATGCTGGCCGACATCGCCGTACCTCTGGGCGAAACGATCAAGGACTTCCACAACATGGAGTTCCGCCTCCGCCAGCTTCGCGAAGTGGTAAAGGCCGATCCCGTGGGGCGCGTGGCTGAGCCCGAGGTGCAAGCCATGTTGCGAGAGATAGAGTCACGGTCTGTCGATATGTGCAAGGCTGAACGCATGGGGCGCGAGAACATCCTGCCCAAGCGTGTTTGCCATTGCGACACAAAGGTGAACAACATGCTTTTCGACGAGAACGATCAGGTGCTCTGCGTCATCGACCTCGACACCGTGATGCCCAACTTCATCTTCTCCGACTTCGGCGACTTCTTGCGCACTGCTGCCAACATGGTGGCTGAGGACTGTCCCGACATGGATCGAGTAGCCTTCCGCATGGATATTTTCAAAGCTTTCACCGAAGGCTACCTGCGCAGTGCCGGAGGATTCCTACTCCCTGTCGAGGTGGAGAACCTGCCCTATGCCACAGCCCTCTTCCCCTATATGCAGAGCGTACGTTTCCTGTGGGACTACCTCAGCGGCGACAAGTACTGGAAGTGCCAGTATCCCACCCACAACTTTGTGCGCGCCAACAACCAGTTCCACCTTCTGCTGAGCATCGAGCAGCACTACGAAGAGATGGAAGCCTTTATCCAAAATGTAATGGCAGGAGGTGATTCGTCCACCACGGCACATCGGGCTACAGGCGCCGAGTGGATAGCCAGGAAATAACAATATTAACACTGACAATATGGACACAGAGAACAAGCAGCAAGCAACCTCTCCGACGAAAAACGAGTGGGGAGAGCATATACCAAACAATGTCAGCTATTCCTTTGTGAGCCTGCTGCGCCGATACATCAGCGCCAGCGTGCTCCTGATTATAGCCACGGTGCTGGCACTCATCGTAGCCAACAGTCCGTGGGGCGATGCCTATGCCCAGATATGGCAACAGCCAGTGAGCCTGAGCATCGGGCCATTAAACCTCTTCAGCCATGGTGGGCATGCCATGTCGCTGGGGATGTTTATCAACGACTATCTGATGGCTATCTTTTTCCTAAGCGTCGGTTTGGAAATAAAGCGCGAAATGCTGTGCGGTGAGCTCTCGAGTGTGAAGAAGGCACTGGCACCCGTCATCGGCGCATGCGGCGGAATGATTGTGCCCGTTGTCGTCTTCCATCTGCTTTGTCCGGCCGATCCCGCCATGCAGCGCGGCATGGCTATCCCGATGGCCACCGACATCGCCTTCTCGCTCGGCGTTCTGTCCGTATTCTCGAAGCGCGTCCCCATCGGGCTTAAGGTATTCCTTGCCACGCTGGCGGTAGCCGATGACCTGGGCGGTATCCTTGTCATCGCCGTCCGCTATACGGAGGAACTTTCGTGGACCTACCTGGCCATAGCGGCAGTGTGCATTATCGTCCTGCTCATTGGCAACTGGCGACAGGTGCGCACAAAGGCATTCTACTTCACCGTGGGTATCATCCTGTGGTTCTGCATGCTCAACAGCGGCATTCACGCCACGATAGCCGGTGTGGCACTGGCCTTCTGCGTGCCAGCCAACCTGCCGCGCGGCACGAAGTACTACATAGAGCGCATTCGCCATGCCATCAATTGTTTCCCCGAGACTGTAGTATCAAAAGCCGACCGCAACAAGCCCGTCATCCTTAGCGAAAAGGAGATCTCGACCCTGAAACGAATTGAGAGTGCCAGCGACCAGCTCATCAGTCCGCTTCAGGACATTGAGGACATCCTGAAAGTGCCGGTGAATTTCTACATTCTGCCCATTTTTGCCTTCGCCAACGCAGGCGTCTGCTTCTCTGGAATGTCATTGGAGAATCTCTTTAGCGGCGTGGGACTGGCCGTCTTCCTGGGTCTGTTCCTTGGCAAACTGAGCGGCGTATTCAGTTTTACTTGGCTCTTCATCAAACTGCGCGTCATCCAGATGCCCAAGGGCGGTACATGGCCGATTCTGGCCAGTATCTGCATGCTCTGCGGCATCGGCTTCACCGTATCGATGTTCATGGCCAACCTTTCCTACGACAGTCCCGATCATCTCCTGCTCCTGAACGACGCCAAGCTGGGCATCCTATGCGGATCGGTAGCCTCAGCCCTGTCCGGTTGCCTCATGCTCCACGTTACCCTGCCCAAGGCGGAAGAGTAAAATGGTAAGAGTGAAAATGTGAAGAATTAAGAGTGAAGAATTAAGAGTGAAAAATAGACACGGATGAAACGCAATATTGTATCAATCCTCGCTACGCTGTGCTTAGGCATTACGTCGTTGGCACAGAATGCGGACACCTGGGTGGCCACCGATGCGCTGGGACGCACCACCCCCACAGCCGATGAAGCACCGCTCAAGACCGACCGACAACGCACTGTTGGCATTTTCTATATCACTTGGCACACCCCAGGTCTGCACAACGGACAGCCTTATCGTGCCGACGTGACGCGAGTCCTCCGGCAGGATCCCAATGCCCGCATGAACAACGACAGTCCAGCATGGACCGCAGGCACTTACCACTGGGGCGAGCCCGAATACGGCTACTTCCTCTCGCAAGACCGCTACGTCATCCGCCACGACCTGATGATGTTGGCCGATGCTGGTGTCGATGTACTCATCCTCGACGTGACGAATGCCGTGCACTACTGGGACGAGTGGGAGGCCCTGTTCCAGACCATGACCGAGATGAAGGCACAGGGCAATCGGGTGCCGCAGTTCTGCTTCTGGGCCTTCAACGGTCCCACGACGTGGGTGGTCCAGCAGCTCTACGACCGCTACTACAAGCCGCGTCGCTACGAAGATCTTTGGTTCCAGTGGTACGGCAAGCCGCTGTTGCTCTACAATGCGAAGCCCGACGTAGATGCCAACCACACAGGCGGTGGCATGGACAAGAACGACTATTCGCCCGAGGTGAAGCAGTTCTTCACCCTTCGCAATATGTGGTGGGGCTACTACAAATGGGCAGGCGAGCGCTTCGTGGGCACCGAGGACAACTGGAGCTTCGGCTACGACATGCACGATCCCAATGTGGGCAGCATGACGCCCTCCCAGCGCGCCTCGCGCCACGACGGACACCTCGAGGAGATGGCCGTCACGCCGGCACAGCATCCAGTGAGCATTGTCGGCAAGAGCTGGCGCCTGCAGACTGGTCAGCCCAAGCTCAACGACCACGACATGCCCGAACCCACCTATGTGCCCTGGCTGGGACGGACGGTGGACAACCCCACGGCCTACGGCATCTACTTCCAAGACCGCTGGGACGAGGCGCTAAGCGTGGACCCCGAATTCATCTATCTGAACGACTGGAACGAATGGACCGCCGGCAAGTACAAGAGCGGCATCGACCCCTCAGGGCAGCTGCCTGGACCCACCACCTTCCTTGGCCGTGAGAACCCCTTCTATTTCGTGGACCAATACAATGCTGAGTTCAACCGCAGCATCGCCCCCATGAAGGGAGGATGGACCGACAACTACTACATGCAGATGGTGGAGAACATACGCCGTTACAAGGGTGTCCATCCCATCCCCGTGAACCACGGTCTGCATGGAGGCCCCGTAAATGCCGATGCCGCCAAGTGGGCCGATGCAGACTTTGTGACCTACGAGGATACGCGGGGCGACATCGTCCATCGCGACCACGACGGCTATGGCGACCTACACTACCGCGACGAGAGCGGACGCAACGACATCATCCTCTCTCGAGTGGCGGTGGACCGCGACCGCCTCTACTTCTATGCCCAGACGGACAAGCCCCTTACCCCCAGCACCGACCCCCACTGGATGCTTCTCCTCATTGATGCCGACCAGAATGCCGCCACCGGCTGGGAGGGATACGACTACCTGATCAACAACCGAGTACTCTCCGCCGACCGCACCACCCTCATGCGCTACGATGCCCAATACGGGCAGTGGGTCCAAGAGGCCGAACTCCAGTATGCCGTCAGCGGCAGCAATTTCGAGGTCGCCGTACCGCGCAAGTTAATCGGAGCCAAGGGCAACTTCATCGCCCTGGACTTCAAGTGGGCCGACAATCCGCGCAACCTACGCTCCACCATCAGTCTCTGTACCACAGGCGACACTGCCCCCAACCGCCGCTTCAACTATCGTTTCCTCTGGAAGAGATAGGCATTTCGAAGGATGGAATGAACGATTGCATTCAGTATCCATTTGCGAAGGCTGCGAGTAAGCGAGAGGAAAGTCATGCTTGCATGAACTTTCCCGAGTGGAAGACACTCGAACATAGTTCAAATGCTATTTGCAAAATGCAAAATGCAAAAAGTGCGGGTAGCGAACAAAAATACAACAGCAAGCAGGAGTTTCCGCGACAGCAAGCAGGAGCTTCCGCGACAGCAAGCAACGGCTCCCGCGGCAGCAAGCAGTAATTCAATCCTCGCCAGGGTTAAGACAAATGGTATTCAACCACCTCAGGTTCAAAGTGTAATCCATTCCGCTCGGCTATGCTGCTTCGCTGGTCGCAGAAGATTAAGGACAACAGGTTTTGCATTTTGCATTTTGCAAATTGTATTTGAACTATGTTCTAACCTGCTTCCACTCGACATAGCTCAAATGTGATTTGGCTCTGCTCCCGCTTACTCGCAGCCTTTTCATTTAGGATTTGAAACGTTCGCCGGGTTAGAACCCGAACAGCATCACGCCGACGGAGAGGCTTTGGAACTTGGGACCATAGTCCGTGTCGAAGGCACTCGTCGGAGTATAGCGGGCATAGATGCCTATCCAGTCCCACGAAAGATTAGCCACCAGATTGACATTGGCCGAGTTGATGTGTACGTCGCGCTGCATGTCTTTGTACCTTTCCCCATCCAGCGTGTAGCGCGTCTTCAGCGTGCGGGTATGTTTGTTGATGCCGCCGTTGAAGGCAAACTCAGCGCCTATCGAGCAATCCACTTTCTTGTTGAAATGATGGATGTAGCGCAGTGGCAGCGTTACCTGCATAGTGTGCAGGCGCGAGAACTTCGGGTTGGCCCCTGCAGGGTAGGGTGCCACATTGATTGTCCCATCTGCAGCCTCGAGGAAGCGGTAGCGTCCCGTCATGCGATAGTTGCGCCACAGGAAGCCCATGCCCAGCGAAAAGGCATTCTTCGGGTTAATGTTGTAGGCCAGCCCGATGGCATCGGCCCAGTTGATCTCCAGGCTGCGCCCCATGGCGGTGGAAACATTGTCCGGAGCATTCATCGTATGGATGAAACCGATGCCCAGTCCGCCCGAGAAGCATTCCATAGTCCCGCCACGCCTCCGTTTCTCGTCCTTCAGCCAAAACGATATGCTAAAGTCGAAGCCGCCCGGATGGCGCTCGTGGTCCACAGCCTCGTGGTAGGCATCCACATACTGCTTCTCCTCCCGGCGCGCGTCGAGCGAGTCGCCCTCCGTCTTTCGTTCTACACTCAGCGTTCCGCTGTACTTCGGTTGTGCTGCCGCGGGCAGCAAGGCAATGGCCAGAACTGCGCAGGCCAGCACTGATTTCAGTTCAAAGTTCATAATGCACAGTTTATCTAATTCTCTACTTCCTCTTAAATGTATGATGAAGGTCCTTCAGCGTGGCCCATCCCTCGATATAGACCAGTGTGAGTTGGTAGTTGCCGGGCCGCGACTCGTAGCACTGATAGCAGAGGTAGCACTTCTGCTGGGCGGGCAGGCTGGAGATGCAGTAGGAGAGATGGCCGTCCTTCATCTCATACTCCGCCTCGGGACTATCTTCAAGCCCCTCGACATCATGCAGCACCAGAGACTCGATGCTGTCGCGCTCGGCAGTGCTGACCTCCATCTTCAGGCTGCGGAAGAGCGACAGCTTGAACTTGTGGATGCTCTCGCCCTTGACGAGCGTTTCTTCCATGCGCTTCTTGGGAACGATCTTCCCGGCAAAGACTGGCGTGACGGCCATATCTTTCTGTGCCACAGCCTGAGCGAGTGCCATGCTCAGAAGGAGCGTCAATATGATAATTCGTTTCATGTGGGGGAATGCTTTTATGGGTTAAGTATATCGGTGAGCTGACCTTCCAGACTCTCGGTAGAGGAGCAGGCCAAGACGCTCTGCATGGTACCTTCCATCATACTGAGAACCAAAGCCTCATCAGTAGTTTCCTGTCCATAGATGCAGGCAACGGTACAGTTCGTCGGTTCATGGGAAGTGAACAAGGCAATAGCAATGCCCACAGCCACACAGACAACGGCTGCCACACTGACCCAGCGCCACAGCAGGCGCACCCTCGAGTAGCGAACAGCCACCAGTCGATCGTACTCGTCCGAATCGTCCTCGGTGAGCCATTGTGGCTCGGCCTGCATGGGTTCGGCCTGCAGCATGGCCTGCACTATTCGCTGCTCGGGAGTGAGCAGTACGGCATCGTCCAGCATGCGGCGCAGGGCCTGTTCCTCCTCGCGGGTGGACGAACCGCTGAGATATTTGTCGATAAGCTTGTTCATAGGCGTTGTTTTATGAAATCATACACTTTTCGTCTTGCTGCCGAGAGTTTGCTGCTGATGCTGCGCGGCTGCATCCCGGTGATGCGAGCCATGAGGTCGAGGTTCATGTCGGGTTCCTGCCGTAACAGGAAGAGGCGTCGTTCGGAGGGCGAGAGGCGGCGAAGGGCCATGTCGAGCAGGAACTGACGGTCATCGGCCAGAAGACGGCTGTCGGCCTGATCCGTGGCGGGGCGGGTTGCCGTATGCCCTTCCTCGAGCGTCAGTGTCTCGCGCAGACGTGCCTTTCGCCACATACTGACACAGACGTTCCGAGCCACTCGCAGTGCCATGGGCCGCAGACTATCGTCCGCCGCCAATCGGTCGCGACAGAGCCACAGACGCAGCAGCGTCTCCTGCACTGCATCCTCGGCCTCCTCCTCGCTGTGGAAGAAATTTCTGCCCACCCCGAGGAGGAGCGGCCGAAGAGGCGCAACATGGGTTATATATTCGCTCGGCGTCATGCTCATTGCTCATGCTTTCTGTTTAATAAACGCACAATGCATCGAAATGTTATCGGGCAGGAACGAAAAAAAGAGCGAGGAGCTCGTTCACCTTTTGAACGAAGGACTCCTCACTCTCGCACTAAGGGCGGGCTTCTGGGGGAGAGCTTACTCCCGAATCAGTTTGAAGTCGAGTTGCTTGCGGAAGAGGTCGGCGCGGGCCACCTGCACCTTGACGGGGTCGCCCAGGTTGTAAGCATGGTGGAAGCGACGGCCGCGCAGGCAGTAGTTCTTCTCGTCGAACATATAGTAGTCGCCCTCAAGGTCGCGCAGGGGGACGAAGCCCTCGCACTTGTTTTCGTCCACCTCAACGTAGAGGCCGAACTCGGTGACGCCGCTGATGGTGCCCTGGAACGTCTGGCCCAGTCGTTCGCCCATGAACTCCACCTGCTTGTACTTGATGCTGGCGCGCTCGGCCTGCTGTGCCACCTGCTCCATGTCGGAACACTGGTCGCAGAGGGCTTCGTACTTTTCCTGATTGGCATTGCGTCCGCCCTCGGCGTAGCGAGTGAGGAGGCGGTGCACCATGAGGTCGGGATAACGGCGGATGGGGCTGGTGAAGTGGGTGTAGTAGTCGAAGGCCAGACCGTAGTGCCCGATGTTGTGGGTGCTGTAGCGCGCCTTCATCATGGCGCGCAGAGTAATCATCTCTACGACGTTCTGTTCGCGCCGGCCGTGCACATCGGCGAGCAGGCGGTTCAAGTTCTTGCTTATCTCGTTGCGATTTCCGGTGGTCTTTAGTTTGTGGCCGAACTTAGCCACGAAGTTCGAGAGATTCATCAGCTTCTGGGGGTCGGGGTTGTCGTGAACCCGATAGGGCAGCACTTTGGCCTTTTGGTTTCGCGGCACCTTGCCGATGCTTTCGGCCACAGTGCGGTTGGCCAGCAGCATGAATTCCTCGATGAGCTTGTTGGCATCCTTGGCCACCTTGAAATAGACACTCTCGGGCCGCCCTGTCTCGTCAATATCGAAGCGCACCTCCTGACGGTCGAAATCAACGGCTCCGGCAGCAAAGCGACGGCGGCGCAGTTCCTTGGCCATGCGGTTCAGGATGATGAACTCCTCGGCGAAGTCCTCGGCAGGACGGGCATTGTCGCTTCCCTCTGCCGGCACCGGACGGTCGCCAGGGCTGTCATAGTCTTCGGGACTGGCCTCATGGTGCGCCTCGAGCACAGCCTGCACCTCCTCGTAGGTGAAGCGGCGGTCGCTGCGGGTGACGGTGTGGGCCAGGTGCCAGTCCTTTACCTCGGCCTTGGCGTTGAGGTGGAAGATGACGCTGTAGGTGAGCTTATCTTCGTCGGGACGCAGCGAACAGATGTAGTTGCACAGCCGCTCGGGCAGCATGGGAATGGTGCGATCGACGAGATAGACGCTGGTGCCGCGCTTCAGGGCTTCCTTGTCGATGATGCTGCCCTCGGTGACGTAATGCGAAACGTCGGCGATGTGGACGCCAACTTCCCACAGGTTCGCCTTTAGCTTGCGGATGCTCAGGGCATCGTCGAAGTCTTTGGCGTCGCGCGGGTCGATGGTGAAGGTGAGTGCGTCGCGCATATCTTCGCGGCGGGCGATTTCCTGCTTGGTGATTCCCGGGTCGATGCGTTCGGCCGCCTGCTCCACCTGCTTGGGATAGACGTAGGGCAGTCCGAACTCAGCCAGAATGGCATGCATCTCGGCGTTGTTCTCGCCCGTCTTGCCCAAGATGTCCACCACTTTACCGATGGGATTCTTGGCTTCGCCCGGCCACTCGACGATCTTCACTACGGCCTTGTCGCCCGTACGGCCTTTCTTCAGGTTGGCCTTGGGGATGAAAATGTCGTTGGCCAGTGTGCGGTCCTCAGTGAGCAGATAGGCGTAGTCCTTGCTCACCTGCAGTGTGCCCACGAACTGCTTGTCGGCGCGCTTCAGTATCTCGGTCACGGCGGCCTCGCGGACATGATTCTTCCTTCGTGCCAGCATCGTCACCCGCACTCGGTCGCCGTCCATGGCATGCATACTGTTGCGCTCGGCCACCAAAACGGGTTCCTCGCCTCCGTCGGGCTCAATGGTGTTCTTGCCGTTGGCCTTGCGATGGAAGATGCCCTCCATCACCTGCGAGGGTGCATTCAGGGAATAGACGTAGCGGGGGTTCTCCTTGATGTAGTCGTCCATCAGCAACGTCTCCAATACGTCCATGCACAGCATCTTGGCGGGATGAGTGGTCAGGTGCAAGAGGCGGAAGATGTCCTTCAAGTCGTATGCCTTTGCTGGATTTTCCTGAAAGAGTTCGATGACCATCTGCTCCAGGTCTCTCTTTTTGAGGCTGCGGCCTCCTGTCTTCTTCTTTTTCATAGAACGGTTCAAAAGTTTAAATGTTCAAGGGTTCAAGGGTTCAAGAGCAACATGATGATGCCGTCAGGAAACAACCGGATAAACTCTTTCCTTTCCACCTATTTTTGTATTTGGCTCTGCAAAGATAATGAAAAAGTTCTGATTAACCAAGTTTGACAAAAAAAAGTAGTCTTCTGGCTCATTATCTGCAAATGCAGGCATCTCCCAGCTCATCAACTTTATGCGGAAGGGAACTGTGACGAAGGCCGAAATATGGGAGGCGATTTAAGGCGTGATAGCGAATAAAAATTTACACAAAACTTTGTGCGTTTGCAGACAACACTAAGAAGACCGCGGAAGAACGCTTCGCGGAGAGCCGAAGAAAGCGTTCTTCCGACCTCCGCGACGCGCTCTTCCCTCGCCAGAATCGCTTATTTTCGGCCAAAGGTACGCTTGACTGAAAAAATCGCAGAATTTTGCATTACTGAAAATCAAGTATTTATATCTTTTATCTCTCCCTTTTCGGCCAAAAAAGCGGGCAAAAGTGCCCTTTTTCGCCTCATTTTGGGCAGACCAACTTTTCGCTTGACGGGGGATGTTGTGACGAAATGTTTACACAAGGAAAAGTTCAAAAGTTCAAAGGTTCAAGATGTGATAGCAGGAAAAACTCTGCCGCTCGTTTGCACTACTCTGACCTGCAGTCGAGGATAGGCTGCACTCGGCAATGCCAAAATAAAACTGTGGTTTTCTTTTGTCATTCCGCTCGTTTGCACTATCTTTGTGCGGAGAAATCGAAAAAAGAGAAAGGAATGACGATATTAGTGACAGGAGCCAGTGGCTTCATAGGCAGTTTCATCGTGCAGGTGGGACTGGAGCGAGGATTTGAAGTGTGGGCTGGCATGCGCGGCTCGAGCAGCAAGGGGTATCTGCAGGACGAACGCATCCGCTTCGCCGTGCTGGACTTGGCCAACCCCGACAGACTGAAGGCGCAGTTGCTCGAGTACAAAGCTGCGATGGGCGGACGCGGATGGGACTATGTATGCCACGCTGCTGGTGCCACAAAGTGCCTGCACGAAGAGGACTTCTTCCGTACCAACACAGAGGGAACAAAGCACCTTGTCGAGGCTCTGCGAGAGACGGGAATGGTGCCCCGCCGCTTTGTCTTCGTAAGCAGTCTGAGCATCTTCGGGGCCATTCGCGAACAGCCGGTGCGCAAGCCGACTGCAGACAATCCCTGGATATACAGCCCCATCCTGACGAGCGACACACCGCAGCCCAATACGGCCTACGGAAAGAGTAAACTCGAAGCCGAACGCTTCCTGACGGCCCAGAAGGACTTCCCCTTCACCATCCTGCGCCCGACCGGTGTTTATGGGCCGCGCGAACGCGACTATTTCCTAATGGCACAGAGCATCAAGCAGCACACAGATTTCGCCGTGGGCTTCCGTCCGCAGGAGATCACCTTCGTCTATATGATGGATGTAGTGCAGGCCGTCTACAAGTGTCTCGACGCAGCGCAGGCCGAGGGCCGCGCCTACTTCCTCTCCGACGGACAGGTGTACAACAGCCGACGCTTCAGCGACTTGCTGCAACAGGAAATGGGCAACCCCTGGGTGCTGCACATCAAGGCGCCGCTGTGGCTGCTGCGCGCCATCTGCTGGGTAAGCGGCAAGATCAGCAGGCTGACAGGCAAGATGAATGCACTGAACGACGACAAGTACCACATCCTGGCGCAGCGCAACTGGCAGTGCGACATCGAGCCTGCCCGCCAAGACTTCGGCTACGATCCCGAATGGCCGCTCGAGCGTGGCGTGAAGGCCTCCGTCGAATGGTACAAGGCGAACGGCTGGCTGTAGAGAGAGAGTACTGAGTGCAGAGTGAAATCTCTGCTCTCATCTCCCTTCTCAAGAGGGACTGAGGGAGGTGATTCGCTTTGTGCAACAGGGCTGAAAGGTTTTTTTTCGAAAACTGTGAACGATGCACTGTGCATTATGAACTATTTTTCGTACCTTTGCACCCGAATTGAAGAAAAGGACAATTATGCAGGACATACGGAACATAGCCATCATTGCCCATGTCGACCATGGGAAGACGACACTCGTCGATAAGATGCTGCTGGCAGGAAACCTCTTTCGCGACAATCAGCAGACGGGCGAACTGATGTTGGACAACAACGAACTGGAGCGCGAACGAGGCATCACCATCCTCTCGAAGAACGTTTCCATCAACTACAAGGGCACGAAGATAAACATCATCGACACTCCGGGTCACTCCGACTTTGGCGGCGAGGTGGAGCGCGTCTTGAACATGGCCGACGGCTGCCTGCTGCTCGTCGATGCCTTCGAGGGACCCATGCCACAGACGCGCTTCGTGCTGCAGAAGGCACTCGAGATAGGACTGAAGCCCGTCGTCGTCATCAACAAGGTGGACAAACCCAACTGCCGTCCCGAGGAGGTCTATGAGATGGTGTTCGACCTAATGTGCGACCTCGACGCCACGGAGGAACAACTCGACTTTCCCGTCATCTACGGCTCGGCCAAGAACGGATGGATGGGGCAGGACTGGCGCACACCGACCGAGGACATCACCTACCTGCTCGACACCATCCTGAGCGAGATTCCTGCACCTGAATATCTGGAGGGCACACCACAGATGCTCATTACGAGCCTCGACTTCAGCAACTACACTGGCCGCATCGCCGTCGGCCGCGTACATCGCGGCACGCTGCGCGAAGGCATGCCCATCACCGTGGCCCATCGCGACGGCTCGACCGAGAAGACGAAGATCAAGGAACTGCACACCTTCTCAGGCATGGGACATCAGCGCATTCGCGAAGTGCAGAGCGGCGACATCTGCGCCATCATCGGCCTCGAGCACTTCGAGATAGGCGATACCATCTGTGATGCAGAACAGCCCGAGCCACTGCCCGCCATCAGCATCGACGAACCCACGATGTCGATGCTCTTCACCATCAACGACTCGCCCTTCTTCGGCAAGGAGGGAAAGTATTGCACCTCGCGCCACATCTACGAACGCCTGCAGCGCGAACTGGAGAAGAACCTCGCCCTGCGTGTCGATGAGGTGGAGGGGAATACCGACCGCTGGACCGTAAGCGGGCGCGGAGTGCTCCATCTCAGCGTCCTCATCGAGACGATGCGTCGCGAGGGCTACGAACTGCAGGTGGGTCAGCCGCAGGTAATATATAAGGAAATCGACGGACAGCGTTGCGAACCCATCGAGGAACTGACCATCAATGTGCCCGAGGAGTTCAGCTCGAAGATGATTGATATGGTTACGCGCCGCAAGGGCGAGATGCTGAGCATGGAGTCGCAGGGCGAGCGAGTGAACATCGAGTTCCTGATTCCCAGCCGCGGCATCATCGGCCTGCGCACAAACGTCCTCACGGCCAGTCAGGGCGAAGCCATCATGGCCCACCGCTACAAGGAATACCAGCCCTACAAGGGCGAGATAAACCGCCGCATCAACGGCTCCATGATCAGCCTCGAGACAGGCACCGCCTACGCCTACGCCATCAACAACCTGCAGGACCGCGGCCGCTTCTTCATCGAGCCGCAGGAGACGGTCTATGCCGGACAGGTCGTGGGCGAACATGTCCACGAGAACGACCTGGTAGTCAATGTCTGCAAGGCCAAGCAACTCACGAATATGCGAGCCAGCGGGTCGGACGAGAAGGCGCGCATCATCCCCGCCACCATCTTCTCGCTCGAAGAAGCGCTTGAGTACATCAAGGAGGACGAATACGTCGAAGTGACGCCAAAGAGTATGCGAATGCGCAAGTGCATCCTCGACCATCTGGAGCGCAAGCGTGCAGGCAAGAGTGAGTAGTGACCAAGCCTGCCGCACTTCTTTGAGCAGATGCCTGCATGAAGAAACCTCTTCCACTCGGCAACGAAATGAAGAAACCACTTCCGCTCGGCAACGCAATGGAATAATTCGCATTTTCCCTTGCAATTCCCTCGCTTATTTGTCACTCAATCTATGTTTTTTGCCACTTTCGCTCGAAGAATAGAAGGAATTTCGCAAATTTGCTTTGTTTCTTCTTCGCTTATTCGTAACTTTGTGGTCGAAACAACATTAAAACGAAACTTGAACTTTCCCATGAAACGAACTTCGACACTAATCTGCCTGCTCGGCATCCTGATGCTGGACGCTTGCACGGAATCGGTCGATACGTCGAACCGATACGTCTTCAAAGAAAACACGATCATCGACTATCTGTCACAACATGAGCAGTACACCCAGTATCTGGAACTGCTCAACAAGATGCCCGTAAGCCGTATCTCGGAGACGACACTGGCTCAGCTGCTGAGCGCGCGAGGGAACTACACCGTCTTTGCGCCCACCAACGAAGCCATCCAGCTCTTTCTGGATTCGCTCTACAGAAAGGGCCTCATCGTCGAACCATCGTGGGAGGGCTTCCAGAGCGAGCGCGCCAAGGACTCCATCGAACAGGTAATTGCCTACAACAGCATCATCGACGGCGGCGACAACACACTCTTCATGACCTACGAATTTCCCGTCGAGAAGAATGCCGAGATACCGCTCGAGAATATGTACGACCGCCGGCTCTCCGTCTATCTGAACACCCGCAAGCACATCTATCTGATTAACGACGCGGAGATGGACAGCCGCAACTACGACATCCTGACCATAAATGGTGTGATTCATGCCATGAACAACGTGATTGCCCCCAGCAACAACACGTTGGGCAACTTCTTTGCCGACATCATCAACGAGCGACGCGAGGGCTACCATGTAATTGCGATGCTGACCGATGCCATCGGCCTGACCGACTCCCTGAAGCAGTATTGCGACTTTGCGTACGAAGACCTCTACCAGCGTGGCGAGATTGCCGAGTCGTCCGACGGATTCCATACGCCGGAGCATCGCTACTACGGCTTCACGCTCTTTGCCGAGACCGACAGCGTCTGGCAGCAGCTCATCGGGAAACCGGCACTCGACATTACCGTCGATGACGTAGTGAACTACCTTGTGGAACAGAAAATCTATCCCGATGCGGTAAACAATACCGACTATAAGAACGAAGACAACCTGCTGAACCGCTTCGTCACCTATCACTTCCTGCCCGAGCGTCTGGCACCCGACCGCCTGGTGATGCATTGGAACGAACAGGGCTACACGAAGAACATTCGCCTGGGCGCCGCCATGAGCGAGTTCTACACGACGATGGGCAAGCGACGCCTGCTGCAGCTCTTCGAGAGTCCCGAGTCGGACGGAGTGTGCATCAACCGCTTCCCCACTCTGAAGAATGGCCGGCGCGAGAACTATCGCGAGAAGGAATGCACTGAGGCTCAGGCAGGAATCCATGTAGGAGAGACGAACCTCGAGGGCGAAAACAACGTACGCAACGGTATCATCTACCCCATTGAGAAGCTGCTGGTCTACGATGAAAACACTCGCAACAACATGATGCGCGGACGCATCCGCTGGGACATCTCGGCGATGTTCCCCGAGTTCCTGAACAACAATATCCGCATGAACCCCATCCTCGACGAGAAGCACACAGACATCTGGATACCGTCAAACTCCACATATCCCTATCTGGCCGATGCCGACATCTCGCAGGAGACGCTCTTCTACTACTGGACAGGCATGAACCAGGGCTGGGCAAACTATCTGGGCGACGAAACCACGATTCGCGGCCTGCCGGACATGACGTTCAAACTGCCGCCAGTGCCCAAGCGCGGAGTGTACGAACTGCGCTATCAGGTGCAGAGCGGCGGCGGAAAGCGCGGAATCGTGCAGTTCTACTGGGGCAAGGATAAGGGACGCCTCGCCGCAATGGGCATTCCCCTCGACCTGCGACTGGTGGCTAACCGCCGCATCAGCGACAAGGGCGACACACAATGCGATATCGGATGGGAACTGGATACAGGCGACGACGACTACGATGCCGAGGTCGACAAGCGATTGCGCAACAACGGCTTCATGAAGAGCCCCGTCCTCTACAACGCAGGAGGCCCGGGCGGCAGCAGCTGGGCACGCAACAGCAACATCTGCACCCGACGCATCCTTCTGCGCCAGACGATGGATCCCGACGACACTTACTACATCCGATTCAAGACCGTGATGGACGACCCGACGCGCTACATCTATATAGACTTCCTCGAGTACTGCCCCAAGGAGGTCTATGACAACCCCGAGTACCCCGAGGACATCTGGTAAGGGACTCGAAAAGACTACAGCAAGCGGCGGCCCGAACTACAGCAAGCGGGACGAAGAACTACAGCAAGCAAACGGGATAACTACAGCAAGCAGCATGGCAGACTACAAGAGCCGGCGGAATACGCAGTCGCAACAAGACGTGCAGGCACTCGAACAGGTGCAGACACAGTCGCTCTCAGCACAACAGGTGATTGCCGTGCGCCTGACGGAGATGTCGCTCGACGCATTGCACCAACGCATCGAGAACGAATGCCTGGAAAACCCCTGGCTGGAGCACAAACCCGACGAAGACACCGACGACTACGCCAGCGAAGGCATCGGAGGCGAAGAGAACGAGAGCCGCTCACCCGAGGAAAACGTGAACGACATGCTCGGCGACTACCGCAGCGAGGAAGACGTACCCGACTACCTGCTCCGTGCTGCCAACGGGAGCAACAGACCCGAGAACATCGAGTACGGCGACACTCTCTCGTTCTACGACCAGCTGAAGGCTCAGGTAGGCGAATACGACCTCAGCGAACACGAGCAGGGAGTGATGGAATACCTTATCGGTTCGCTCGACAACGACGGACTCCTGAAGAAAAGCCTCGAGCAGCTGGTCGACGAAGTCGAGATATACCAAGGCATCACCACCGACAGCAAGGAATTGGAACGCCTGCTGCACATTCTCTGGCAGTTCGACCCCGCCGGAGTAGGCGCACGCTCGCTCCAGGAGTGCCTCCTCATCCAGATACACCGCCTGAAGGGCAACCCTTGGCAAGCACAAATGAAAGCCGTGATGCAGGATTCCTACGACGACTTCATCCACAAACGCTGGGACCGCATCCGCCGACGCATGAAACTCTCCGAGGCACAGGCCGAACGCCTGCAGCGAGAGATTATGAAACTGAACCCGCGGCCAGGAAATGCATTGGGCGAGAAGGTGGGACAAGGAAGCCCGCAGGTGACACCCGACTACATCGTCGAGACGGACAGCTACGGCAACATCTCAATGTCGCTGAACGAAACCGGAGTGCCCACGCTCATCATCAGCCCCGATGCCGTCGAGAAGCTCAAAGGCTACGAAATGCAGAAGGGCACCCTCAGTCAGGCAGCTCAGGAGGACCTCCACTTCACACGCAACTACGTAGAACACGGCCAGATGTTCATCAACGCACTGGCCATGCGCCGCGAGAGCATGATACGCACCATGCGGGCCATCATCCGCCTGCAGCGTCCATTCTTTCTCGAAGGCGACGAGTCGCTACTGCGTCCAATGAAACTGAAGGACATCTCGGAAATCTCGGGCGTGAGTATCAGCGTGGTGAGCCGAGTGTGCAACAGCAAATACGTGCAGACGAACTTCGGCACCTTCCCGCTCAAGTGGTTCTTCTCCCATACCTCGCACCAGGCCGACGGCGACGAAGTGTCGTCACGCAAGGTGATGGCCACACTGCGCACACTGGTTGAGAACGAAGACCGACGCGCCCCGCTCAGCGACGAGCAACTCACGCAGATGCTCCGCCAGCAAGGATTCAACATCGCGCGCCGCACTGTGGCCAAGTATCGCGAACAGCTGGGACTCCCAGTGGCAAGAATGAGAAAACAATGAAGAGCGTCATCATCATATCGCGCATTCTTTCCACCGTGTTCCGTCCGGTGTACTATCCCACAGTGGGCATCATACTTCTGTTCACGATCACCTATCTCTCCATGCTCCCCTGGATGGTGAAACTATGGGTGCTCGCCATTGTCTATCTCTTCACGGTGCTAATGCCAATGCTCGGTACCTATTTCTATCGTCGCCTGCGAGGCTGGCGTCGCCACGAACTGCGCCATCAGGAGAAACGACTGGTGCCCTATGCCATCCACCTCTTCTGCTACCTTTGCTGCATGTATCTGCTCACCCAGCTCCATCTGCCACATTTCGTGACGGGAATCATCACCGTGTCGCTGCTCATCCAGATAGCATGCATCGTCATCAACCTGCGCTGGAAGATCAGCATGCACTCGGCTGGTGCAGGCGGAATCATCGGAGCATTGGTGGCCTACGCGATGATATTCAAATTCAACCCAGTGTGGTGGCTCTGCGCAGCCATCCTTGTTGCCGGTCTGGTGATGAGCAGCCGCATGTTCCTGCGTCAGCACACACTTGCTCAAGTACTCTGCGGCACACTCGTCGGCATCATTTGCGGCTATTTCGGAATCATTATGATGTAATCCCCCACTAACCCTTAACCCTTAACCACTAACCGCTTAACTTTCGCTAACCCCTAATCCTTAAAGAAAGAAAATATGGTAAGCATAATCATGGGCAGCACCAGCGACCTGCCTGTCATGGAGAAAGCAGCAAAGTTCCTGGACGAGATGGAAATTCCCTTCGAGATGAATGCCTTGAGCGCCCATCGCACACCACAGGAAGTGGAGACGTTTGCGCGCGAAGCAGAAGGTCGCAGCGTGCGCGTCATCATTGCCGGCGCAGGAATGGCAGCTGCTCTTCCCGGAGTGATTGCAGCCGGCACCACGCTCCCCGTCATCGGTGTCCCCATCAAGGGGATGCTCGACGGCCTGGATGCCATGCTGAGCATCATCCAGATGCCTCCCGGCATTCCTGTGGCCACAGTTGGCGTGAACGGTGCCCAGAACGCGGCCATCCTGGCTGCCGAAATGTTGGCCTTGAGCGACGAAAACCTCGCCGCCCGCCTGAAAGCCTACAAGGAAAGCCTCAAGGAGAAGATTGTCAAGGCTAATGCCGAACTCGCCGAAGTGAAATACCGTTTCAAGGTAAACTAAGCCGGAAGTCTATGCTTGGGCTGAACAGGCTACTAGCTCCGAGTACTTTCATTCTCTCTTCGAGATGCATCATGTATTCGCTGTGGAACTTCGGCCCATACAAATATTATGCGCTCATACAATACACAAATCGGGGCAATTGTAATAGGCTGATGCTGCGCAGCTGATATCTCAGCAGGTCCCAGTCCCGGAACCTGGTGGCATTGCTGCTCCAGCTACAGTCGGATGGAACGTACTTCCTGTACTCGCTGACCCACCCGCAGTCGCGGCTGTCCACTAAGGGTATGGCATAGTCTACTTGCATCGTTGCTTCACATAGCTTTCTATTATCTGTTCCACAGCAGCGTGCCATCTTGCGCCTGCCCTGCGGCATCCACCTGTATCTGTGTCGTGCGGCTATTATTATATAAGGTAACGCGTGCGCGACCCTCGGCATCCAACTTTAGGTTCGGGTTCCAGTAGAGCGTGCGGCGATAGTCCGTCGGTTCCTGCGGCTTCTGCTTACTATAGTCGGGATTGTAAAACTCGGTGGGTTGCGCGAAACCGTCCAGCATGTAACGACGGTCGCGATAGATAACCCGTTCCCCGCCGTCGTAGAATGGGTAGATGGCGATGCGGGTTTCGTCATAAGTTGAGAGGTCATAGCGTTTACTGCCCTCAAGACGCGGCTGGAAGTCGGTGTAGAGGACGTAGCGGTCAATAAGGAAGCGCGGGTCCTCGGCAATCCGCTCGTCGCCCCAGTATTCGCGCTTCTCGCCTGGCGAGAAGTCAAACTGCTCGGCAATCGAAGTCAGATATTTAGGGTGATAGAGTGAGTCGGTAGGGATGTCGATGTACTGGGGCAGTCTGCGGCGCGAGGGGCTGATGCCATACTGTATCTTCGTTTCGTGCGTACCCGACCCTGGGGGAGTCGTGGACGACCAGTTGCTCGCCAGGAGGGTGGCGATTTCCTTGGGACCACTAAAGATTATTCCCGCATCGTCCATCATGTTCCATGCCTCGTAGGCATCCATCGCAAGCGTGGGGAAGGCATCGTTGAAGCGCCTTAGCCGGTTCCGCCGCCGTGCCTTCACCGCGACCTCCTGCATCAGGTGCACGCTGTCAGGCAGTAGCATAGGCGTGGAGACCACATTCCTCTCCACCTCCATCAGGTGGGTGTGATGGTAGTCGTATCGTTTCACGAAGCGTGGATAGGGCCAGGAGACGTAGGCCAGATACTCTGCGGGTTCCGTATCCAACTTGCGCTGATGGTGCAGGGCAAGCTCGCCCGCAGGGCCGGCCATCTGAATCCATGTATATTGCTTCTTCCTCTTTTCCCACTTCGTCGTGTCGGCCACGGAGAGAAACAGGATGCTCTTCCCATAGAACGGCGGCAGCTGAAGGCGGAAGCGGTTGTCGTTCACGTCCATCTCGCTCACACATGGCTGCATGGTGCTCGTGGGCACATGCTCGACATGCAGGCGCAACGCTCTCTCCTTCTCCTTTTTCGCCAGGGCAAGGAGCCGCGCCTTTTTTTCTGCCTGCGACTCTTTCTCACTCTCTTTCAAGTGGGTTTCCCACGTCTGCTCCCACGTCTGCTCCGTCAGGCCGTCGTCCTCGTCATACAGACTGAGTTCTGCCTGCTTCTCTAACTGCCAGGGTATATACACGTCTGCATTGTTCGACTTAATGGAGTCCCGATAAGGGTTCGGTCGGATTCGTCCCATGATGATGGGGGCATATCGTTCGTCGGGCTGTGTCAGATCCCATTCGCCCTTGACCGCCATGTCGCGCCAGCCGAAGCGCCGCCAGCCCTGCGTCATCATCAGCAGGTCGAGCGCCGTGCGATGCTCTTCATCATCCTTTTCGAAGAACCAGCCGGGGTCGGGCACGAAGCCGCGAATCTCCGAGGATAACAACATCTCCACCATGATATTCGCATTGTCGAAGAGCGCATCTGCCTGATAACCGTCCCTCACGGCGAGGGAGATAGTCGCATCCCCAGCCTTACCTTGAATGTCCAAGCCGATGGAATCATAGGGCAGATATTCGTCCTTCGCGCCCGAGACAGTCAGCGTAGGTTGCATCTCATCCTGCTTTGTTACAAAAAACAGGCGGTCTGCCCATACGTGCCCGTCAATATCGAATACCGTCACCTGATTCACTCCGCAGGGCAATTGTGCATGAGGGGTTGTCATCCTGAACGAAGTGGCGTGTTTGTCATCCTGAGTGGAACGAAGGATCTTAGATTCTTCGCTCGTTTCGATCCTCTGCGTGGCATTTGCATTCATCGGCCGAAACACTGATGCTTTACCTTCGTGCATGATGGTAAGGCCCAGGCTGTCGGCACTCAGCCCCACTACATTTGCTTCGATGCAGATGCTGTCGCCCTCCTGCTTTACTTGCAACGCTACGCCTTTCTCTTCCGCCTTCGGCAGTTTTGCCTTCACTGTCTGTCCGTCCTTGGTAGTGAACACCACCTCCCGCTCCATTCCCTTCTCCGGCACAATCGTAAACATGCCGCGCCCACGATTAAGGGTCTTTACCTCCTCCCCCTTGGGGGAGGTAAGGTAGGGGACTTTTCCTTCCAGCCACCCCCCATCGCTCATCACGGCCTCGAACGCTACACGGTTGGGCACGCCCGCCACGAGATTGCCACTCTCAGGATAGAGTGTCAGCGTCAATTCGCGCTCTTCCTCGTCCATATCCTTCTTAAACGTGCGGCGCAGGGTGCGCAAGGTTATCTGGCGGGTGAAGTCGCTCGAGTCCAATGGTTCGTCATAGACGGGGAACACACGACTGTAGAGCTTTTCATAGTCGCGAAAGAAATCCCGCTCCCATGCCTCGCTCCAGAAGAAATCCTTCATGCCACGCTTGTGCTTGTGCTCACACT
>JAILBW010000142.1 GCA_024680695.1 Bacteroidaceae bacterium | reverse complement strand
AAGCCGGAGATGAGGCAAGTCTCATCGAGCCAGAAGTCGCGCAGTACGGCACCGCCGGCAATGTGGAACAGACCCACGTCAGTGGCCTCCAGATTGCTGATGGTCATGTTCGAAATCTTGTGGCCATGACCGTCAAAGATTCCGGTGTAGAGCACGTTGCGAGGCACACCGATGCCGGCAAAGCCTTCGATTCCCGCCATGTCGATATCGTTCAGCAACACGGCGTTGAGGCATGTCTCGCCACCATTCACCAGTGCGGCGAAGTCCACAAGGTCCTGAGCTGTCGAAATCTGATAGACGCCATCGCCGTCCTTCTCGAGCGCCCAGGCTTTCGTCCCCATCAGGCACATTATGCCTGCCATGATGAGAGAAGTGAGGAAATATTTCTTCATGTTCTTGTCTTTAAATAATGTAAACTTTTTAGAATAAACGGTCCGTTATCATGACTTGGAGCAACCTTTTTGCCAGATACTCCAAGATTTTGCATGCAAAATTACGAAAAAAGCGTATTTCTCAGAGCCCTGCGTTGTTAAAAGAAGTTAAGCTTCCGATTTCTTCACACAATGCGGCTGGGGAATAGCATGCAAAAACACTTTTTTTCGCGCACTCTGCCGAGCGTAATCGTTTTTTTCGTATCTTTGCGGTGTAAATCGCATACAAAACCATTCATTCGCATGAAAACATTCCTGAAAAAACTGCTTCCCGACGCGGCTGCCATCGTCTTCTTCGTGGCTGTCGGCATGGTCTATTTCTGGAAGCCAGTCACCGAGGGCCTTGTGCTCACCGGCAACGACCACAGCGCCGCCGTGGGAAGCAACGTGGAGATGGAGCAATACCGCGCCGCCCACCACGGAGAGCGCACCCGCTGGACGAACACTCTTTTCTCGGGTATGCCCACCTACCAGATGGCGCCCTCCTACCCCAGCACCGACACACTTTCGCGCATCGAGTCGGTGTATCGGCTGGGCCTGCCGGCCGTCGTGGCCTACGTCTTCATGATGCTGCTGGGCTTCTACATCCTGCTGCGCGCCTTCGACTTCCGGGCCTGGATGGCGGCGCTTGGTGCCGTACTGTGGGCCTTCTCGAGCTACTACTTCATCATCATCGCCGCCGGGCACATCTGGAAGCTGCTCACGCTCTGCTTCATCCCGCCGATGATAGCCGGCATGGTGCTCTGTCATCGCGGACGCTATCTGGCCGGCATCGTCTGCACCGCACTGTTCACCGCCCTGCAGATACTGTCGAATCACGTCCAGATGTCATATTATTTCCTATTCGTCATTGGCTTCATGCTCTTGGCCTGGCTCATCGAGGCGGTGCGCGAGAAGACGCTGCGTCAGTGGCTGGCCGGCACAGCAGCCTTCGCCGTCGGCGGACTCATCGCCGTGATGATCAACCTGAGCAACCTGTACCACACTTGGCAGTACAGCAAGGAGAGTATGCGCGGCAAGAGCGAACTGACACAGAAGACAAAAGACCCTGCCGACCAGACGAGCAGCGGACTGGAGCGCTCCTACATCACCGCCTGGAGCTACGGCAAGGGTGAGACGTGGACATTGCTGGTTCCCAACACGAAAGGTGGCGCGAGCGACGCATTGGCAAACAACAAGACGGCCATGAAAAAGGCCAACCAGACCTACCGTCCCATCTACCAGGGCTTCACGCAATACTTCGGCGAGCAACCGGGCACCAGCGGGCCGGTCTATGTGGGTGCCTTCGTGCTTTTCCTCTTCGTGCTGGGTCTGTTCATCGTCAAGGGGCCGATGAAGTGGTGCCTGCTGGCGGCCACCGTCCTGAGCATCCTGCTCTCCTGGGGCAAGAACTTCATGCCCTTCACCGACTTCTTCCTCGACTACGTCCCGATGTACGATAAATTCAGAACCGTAGCCTCCATTCTCGTCATCGCCGAGTTCACCATTCCGTTCCTCGCCATGCTGGCGCTGAAGAAGCTGGTCGATGAGCCGCAATGCCTCGACGGGAAGGACGGCAGCTTCGCGCGCATTCATTATCTTACGATTGCCTTCTGCCTGACGGGCGGCATTGCCCTGCTCTTCTGGCTCGCACCCGACCTCTTCTTCGGCAACTATATCTCATCCAGCGACATGCGCTACATGCAGCAATACGTCTCGGCAGGCTACGTCCCGCAGGAGATGATGTCGGGAATCCTGGCCAACATGGCCGAGATGCGCCGCGCCATGTTCACCTCCGACGCCCTGCGCAGTTTCGTCGTCATCGCCATCGGCCTCGGCCTGCTGTTGCTCCATCGCTGGAAAGTGGTGAAGGCAATGCCGATGGTCATGGGCCTGACGCTGCTCTGCCTCGTGGATATGTGGGGAGTGAACAAGCGCTACCTGAACGACGGGATGTTCAGCCGTCCGCGCTCGAACGAGCAGTCGTTCCCCCTCTCGCAGGCCGATGAGATAATTCTTCAGGACACTGCCAAGTACTACCGCGTACTGAACCTCACGGTGAGCACCTTCAACGACAATACGACCTCCTACCACCACAAGTCGATCGGCGGCTACCATGCAGCCAAGTTGCGGCGCTACCAGGAGCTCATCGAGTCGCACATTCAGCATGAGATGCGTGCCATCCAGCAGGCCGTCATCGACACTCGCGGCCAACTCGAGGAGGTGGCAGGCGACAGCCTCTTCCCCGTACTCAATATGCTCAATACCAAGTATCTGATACTCCCCTTGCAGGACGGACAGAAGATGCCGGCCACGAATCCGCACGCCTATGGCAACGGATGGTTCGTTTCGGCAGTGCACTACGTGGACGACGCCGATGCCGAGCTGGCAGCGCTGCATGTCGAAAGTCCGCGCACCGCCGCCATTGTCGACCGCCGCTTCCGCGACATCCTGGGCGATGCCTCGCAGCCCGACTCTGCAGCAAGCGTCACGCTCACCGGCTACGAAGCCAACCGCCTCGAATATGTGATGGAGAGCGCAACAGGCGGCGTGGTCGTACTGAGCGACATCTACTATCCCGGCTGGAAATGCACCATCGACGGCGAGACTACACCAATTGCCCGCGCCGACTATGTACTGCGCGCCATCCGAGTGCCATCCGGCCGCCATACAGTAGTGATGACGTTCGATCCGCAAAGTGTCCACACCACCGAAGCTATTGCCTACGCTGCCCTCGCTTTGTTACTCGTTTTTGTGCTTTTGCTCGCTCTAAAAGCATTAAAAAGGCGAAAAAATGAAGCAAAATAACCCCCTGTCTCGGTCGGGACTGCAAAAAAACGCTTGTAGTCCACCGACCGGACGAGGCAGTCGAAAAAATTATGTTTCAGCGAAATAGGGTCATCAGGAGACACGAAGAAAACGGGGCGATTTTGCATTTTGCATTTTGCATTTAGAAAATGAGCAATGTGATGCACCTTGTGAAACACCCCTCAAAAACAAAGCAAACAGGGGGATGCGGCCTATAATTAATAATACATATATATATTCTAT
>JAILBW010000141.1 GCA_024680695.1 Bacteroidaceae bacterium | reverse complement strand
TTATAGACCAAACCGCGGTCGGCAATCGGTCGCGGATAGTTGTCCTCGCCGATTGTCTGATACCAATGGGCTGCATAGATTGTGCTTCCGTTCAGTAGCCAGCACACTTCGCCGCTTTCCATCTGTTTGTCTGTCACGATGTTGCCCTGGTTGCCCTTCGTCGCATAGAGCCTTTCATGGACGACGTCTGCGCCGTCGAATCGGTATAGGTATTGTTCCTGGCTCATCGGGTTGGTCACTTCAGCTGTGGACCAACAGCCAACAACTATGCCCTTTCCCTTCTTGCCCATCCATGAGGCAATGGCGGCGTTGTGCTTCGCGCCTCCGATAGAGCCGGTCGAATAGCAGTTGGAGATATGGAAGGTGGCGCTGGAGCTCTGGTTGTGACCGATGATACCGCCAGCCTCGGATGATACAGCATAGACCGTGCCCTCGTTGCCCACATTGGTCAGGCGAACATCACCCGTCTGTGCCGAGAGACTGCCGCCCACTGGAGCCACATATTGGTCGCCTCGGAACGAGCAGGACGAGTCGAAGGTGATGTTTTTCAGCGTCATACCGCTTCCGGCTGTGCCGATGAATCCTACGAAGGCCGCGCCCTTCATATCGACATTGAGATTGCTCACGGTGTGGTAGTTGCCTTCAAACGTGCCTGAATAGGGCGCCTTTGTTGTGCCGATGGGCATGAACCTCCCGTTCGTGCCACTCATATCAATGTCGGCAGTCAGGCGCGCATTGACCGTGCGCATACCGTTGTTCACCAGTGTCGAGAACCAGAGCACATCTTGCGCATCCTCCAGCTCGTAGGCGTTGTTTATGAGTTCCTTGTAGTCGGGATTGCAGAAGCCGCAGTGCATGCAGATGCCGTGGTCGTAGTCGTGAGGAGCCCTGCCCGAAGCGTTGGGGTTGTTCGAATAGGAGAGCGAGCCTTCCAGCAGTGTGCCGTCGCAGCGCATCTTTCCTGCGCCATATACTTGCTTGTGGCTGCTGTCGAATACGGGGTAGGGGTCTTTGCCCAGTGTCTGGTACCAAACGGTGGAGAGCTGCCCTTCGTTCAGCTTGTAGCAGAGTGCGCCTTTGGGAGCCATCTCTGCCACGTTTTGCCCCGCAAAGCAGTTGGTGATGGTTGCCTTCGAGCCATAGTTGCCCCAGGTTTCGAAGTCTGTGAAACAGTTGGTTACGAACGACTTCACATTGCTCGATGTGTAGCCGATAACGCCTCCGCACGACTTGTCGGCCTCGCCTGCGACCTTCAGGTTGAGCGTTATACCCACCACAGCCACATTGTTGATGACCGAGGATGAGTTACGGCCCACCAGCGCACCGGTGGCCACAGGTGTCGAGGAGTCGGTGGTAATGCAGACGTTTGTCATATAGATGTTCTGCAGCAGAGCGCCGCATACACAGCTGAACATGCCCACATAGCCCACAAAGTCCTCGCCTGTGTGGATGGTCAGGTGCGTGATGGTATGTCCCTGGCCGTCGAAGGTGCCGCGATAGGCTGTGGAATTATCGGTGGAGGGAGAGATGGGCGTGAAGTTCTTCACTCGGCTCATGTCAATGTCGGCGGTCAGGCAGACATTGATGTTGTAGTTGCCTGCAGTCACCAGCGCAGCGAACCCCAGCAGGTCCTCGGCCGAGCCGATCTCATAGACCCCTTCGCCGTTCGGCTCCAATGCCCACAGGCGGCCTGTGCCCATCAGGCACACGCAGACAGCCAGAAGCAATGGACGTACTCTCTCTCTCATTTGTGTCTCTCCTCTCAGTGGCGGACAGAACCTTCCCTATGCGGTCGCAGTGGAAATCCAGTCGGAACAGAGGGCTGCTCCCTTCCCTCCGAAGCTGTTCATGGGGCGCACGATGAAGCGCACCTCCCTGTTTTCCTTCAGTTCGCTGATGGCGAAGGGACATACGACATCCTCTTCGTCTTGATTCTCACCCAGATAGAACCCCTTCGAGAAAATGCGCTTGGTGCCGAGGATTTTGTATGTGTCGTAGTCCTTCACTTCGGCCTGTATCTCGTATTCGAAAGCGCGGCAGCCGGCATTCTTCTTCAGCACAGAGGGAAAGCGCACGGTAATCTGGTCTTCCTCCTTGTCCTGATTGTCGGTGCCCATCGCTCTGGAGAGGGTCACCTTTGCAGAGGCTGGGAACTGCGGTACGGGCGCTTTCGGAGCCCTCGTCTCGGGGGACAGCGCGCCGCTTCCGTCGTAGGGCAGGGGGATTATCCAGTTGTCGGCCAGCGGCTGGTCATAGACAAACTCGCGGCGCTCCAGGGTGATGCAGTCGTCATAGACCGTCATCAGCTGGCCGTGCTTGCCGTCGCGGGTGTTCATCTTCTTCATCTGGGAGTGCACTACTTCCTTGCTGCCCGACTGGACGGTATTCTCGCGCCCGCCCGGGGGAATGATATAGGAGAGCGATGCAGTGCCCACACTGGTGAACGCCCCCTGCCAGATGGTCCGCTCGTCGGTCAGTGTGATATGCGAGTGTCCCGAGAAGGCAACGACATTGGAGAATCGGCTCAGTGCGGCCGTTGTCTTGCCGTTGTCCTGCCCCCAAGCCCAAGGCGACGAGCAAGTGTCCTTCGGGTGCATGTGCTGGAAGTAGAAGAAAGGCTTGTCGGTCGGTAGTTTGTCCTTTACGGAATCCAGAAACTCTTGCAGGTTGTCGACGCCGTCGAAGGTGGTGAAGTGAGCGCCGATGAACTTATACCCCTTTATGTCCTTCATGTAGATGGGTTCCCATTTCTCCTTGAAGTATTTCTTCCACACTTCGGCGCGTCGGGGACCGATAGCCTCCGCCTCGGCCTGTGCCTCGGTCACCTTGTATTTTTTGAGAATGGCTGCGGCATCCTTCACATCATGGTTGCCATAGATGAAAAGTTTCTCCACATGGTGCCCGTCGGGAGCCTTGTCTTTTGGGAACACGCTGTACCATGTCTCTGCAAACCATCTCAGCTGCGACTCCAGCGCCCAGTCGGCGATGTCACCCGCCACCATGACCCCATCGACATTGCGGTCTCGGAAGTACTCGAGCGCATGCCTGAGCACCTGTGTCTGTTCCTCTTCCCGGATATGCACATCGCTGAGTATGCCCAGTCGGAGTCTTGGTCCCCCAAGAGTCCCGACCTTCTCGGCGAAAGCTGGGAAGTCGAGACAAGCCACTCCGGCGAAAGCCGCTGTTCTGTGCAAGAAAGTTCGTCGGTCCATATTTCGCAACTTTTTTTGATGTTATCGTCCGAATGTTTTTAGGAATAGGACAACGCTCCAGCGCGCAGTATGGGGCTGGAGCGTGTCTTTCATTTTTTTCACTTTCTCAGACTTTCAGGAATACGCGCTTGCGATAGAGGAAGTAGAGGAAGAGCCAGCACACGGCGATGTAGGCCGCCGAGGAGAAGAACGCCTGCGAAGCTTCGGGCAGCTTGTGGACGAGTCCGCCGAAGAGCTTGTCGGCCGTGTAGGAGAAGTTGATGAAGCGCTGTCCCAGATAGATGGTGATGGAGTTCATGCCGATAACGGTGAAGAAGAGCGTCCATTTCCTCCACGCGCGAACATCTATAATATAGTAGAACAGGGCGAACATCAGCACCGAGTAGGCAGCCACCACGACTGTGAAGGTGCTGGTCCACATCTTCTTGTTGATGGGATACACTGTGCTCCATAGCAGGCCGACGGCCAGTAGGACGATACCTGCCACCACCATGCCCACGACCTTCTTGTTACCAGTCAGGCCCTCACGGTCGCTCTTCACCCATTCGCCGGCAAACATGCCCAGCAGGGCGGTGCCGATGGCGGGGATGATGCCCAGGATGCCCTCGGGGTCGATGTCGCCATAGAGGACGCGGCCCGGAAGCCAGATGCGATCGACGTATCCCACCAGCGAGCCCTTTGCCGAGAAAATGTCGGCACCCTCGGCATCAGGAGCGGGGATGAAGCCTGTCACCAGCCAATAGCCGACGAGCAGCACAGCGGCAATGCCGGCGCGCGCCTTCCATCCCGTATGCAGGAATATCAGCGAGGCGAACATCCAGGCCAGTCCGATGCGAGCCAGCACGCTGGCATAGCGGAAGTTCTCGAAGTTCAGGGCCAGCAGGCCGTTATAGATCATTCCCAAGAAGACCAGCATCAGGCCGCGATAGATGACTTTCCGATGAATGGCAGCCTCGCTGCGTCCGTTGGCCCGCTGCTTGGCGAGCGAGAAGGGGAACGAGATGCCGGCGATGAAGAGGAAGAGGGGGAAGATGGTGTCGTGGTGGAGCAGTCCGTGCCACTCGACATGTTCCATCTGCTTGGCCAGTGCCTCGGTGAAACCACAGGGCAGCCACTTTGCCAGCCCTACAAACAGACCCGCGCCACCCATGATGAACAGCATGTCGAAGCCTCGCAGGGCATCGATCGACATCAGTCGCCCCTGTCCGGCAGCCTGTGTTTTCTGTCCTTGTTCTTTGTCTTTGTTTTCCATAATTGCAGTATTTTAGGAGGAAATTGCATATTCTTTGCGCAAAGGTAGCGAAAATCCTCCGAATATTACTATCTTTGCACGAGAAAACTTTCATTCTGCATCCATATTCATCCATCTGCACTATGGCCGAAGTCCTCATAACCAGCACTCAGAACCCGCACATCAAGCGGCTGCAGGCCCTGCAACAGAAGTCGTCCGAAAGGCGGCAGCAAGGGCTGTTCGTCGTGGAGGGCAAGCGTGAACTGGCGCAATGTGTCAAGGCGGGCTACGGAATCGAGGCGCTTTTCTGCTGCCCCTCGTTGCTTGGCGACGAGCAGCTGCAGGCTTGGATGGCGACGCAGTTGCAGGGGCGATGCTTCGAGGTGTCCGAGACGCTGTATGCCCGCATCGCCTATCGCGGCACCACCGAGGGAGTCCTGGCCCTTGTCTCTCCCAAGCCAGCCGTATTCTCCAGCCTCCACCTCTCGGAGAGTCCGCTGATAGTGGTGCTCGAGCGTGTGGAGAAGCCAGGCAATCTGGGTGCAGTCCTGCGCACAGCCGATGCTGCCCGGGCCGATGCTGTCATCGTCTGCGACCCACTCACCGACCTCTACAATCCCAACCTCATCCGCGCTTCGCTGGGAGCCATCTTCACCGTGCCCTGTGTGGCCTGCTCGTCCGATGAGTGCATCCGTTTCCTGAAGGAGCGCGGCATTCAGATACTGACGGCCCAGCTGCAGGATTCTCACCTCTACTACGATACCGATATGCGCCGCGCTACGGCTATCGTCATGGGCACCGAATCGACAGGGCTCTCCTCGCAGTGGCGCGAGGCAGCCGATGCCCACATCCGCATTCCCATGCTGGGTGAGGTAGATTCGCTGAACGTCTCCGTCAGTGCAGCCATCCTCCTTTTCGAGGCTGTCCGTCAACGGATGTAAATGCTTGCTGCCGCATCTCGGTTTGTGACAGCAGGCAAAGGCTCCTGCTTGCTGCCGCATCTCGATTTGCCACAGCAAGTAATGGCTCCTGCTTGCGCAAGTGTGGGCGGTTGCTTGCGCAAGTGTTGGCTCCTGCTTGCACAAGTGTTGGCTCCTGCCTGCGCAAGTGTTCTCTTCCGCTCAGAAATAAAAATCTAACCGTTTTATTTTGTGCCCTCCTCTTTTTTCCGTACCTTTGTCCGTGGAAACGAACAAGACTAAACTAAGACCAAGCAAAATGAAGCGAAGAGAATTCCTGAGAAGTACAGCGATATTGGCAGCTGCCAGCGGAGTGAACAGTGTGGCGCAGGCCGCCCCTACGCTATCGACCGAGATGCCCGAGGCGCGTCCCGACGACGAAAAACCTGCAGAAGCAGACGCTGAACCTAAGCCGCTCTTGGCATCGCCGCCCATGCTGCAGAATTATGCCGAGACAACGATGGGCGTTGCCTTTGCCGTGAGCGACATGGCCAACGGCTATGTACTCCTGAGCGAGAATCCCGACATGAGCGGGGCGCGCAAGGTGAAGTGCGGCGGCTTCCGTGTGACGGACATCAGCGACCGTGTAATTCTCGTTCGGCTGACGGACCTGAAACCCTCCACCACTTATTACTACCGCATCGGAGCCGACCGCATCGAATACAAGGGCGGCTACCACATGAAGGTGGTTGGAAACGAGGAAGATCCCCGCACATATCACTTCACGACCGCCGGCAGCGAGTCGCCTGCCCACTTCTGCGTAATCAACGACACCCATGTCAGGTGGGAACCCTTTGGGGCAGCCATCGACAAGGTGGTGCAGCTGGCTCCGTCGTGCGTCATCTGGAACGGCGATGCCAGCAACACCGAGGAGACCATCGAGTCGCAGATGCGCATCTACTTCCAGCCTGAAATCACCCACAAGGACTATGCAGCCTGCACCCCCTTCCTCTTCTGCCCTGGCAATCACGACCTTCGCGGCATGGCCAACCGCCACCTCGAGCGCGTCTGGATGTACCGTCAGGCCGAGGAGCGTTCGCCGCGCGACTGGGACCTGGGCCGCAACTTTGCCGTCCGTATGGGCGACATTGCGATGATAGGCTTGGACACAGGCGAGGACAAACTGGACAACGACAAGCGCTTCGCAGGACTGTTCAACAGCGAGGCCTACCGCGAGGCACAAGCCGCCTGGCTGCGCGATGCGCTCATGAAGCCCGAGATAGCCAAGGCGCCCTTCCTCGTTGCCTTCTGCCACATCCCGCTCTTCGACCCGCGCCCCAAGGTGAACCCCGGCGATGTGCCGCCCGAGGAGGCAAAGGATAAATACACTGCCGACTTTGCCGGATGGCAGCGCACCTGCTCCCGCCTCTGGACACCTCTGCTGGAACAGGCTGGATGCCAGGTCATCATCACCGCCCATCAGCATGTCTATCGCTACGATGCACCCAGCGAGACGCGATCCTGGGCACATATTGTCGGCGGTGGTCCTATCATGGGCTTCACGGGCGAAGGCGAGAAACGGCGCGAGGCTCCCAATCTCTTCCCGACAGTCATCGAGGGCGCCGTTCGCGATGGCCGCCTCCACATCACTGTGCACAACTGTGTGACAGGTCAGATTCAGGACACCTTCTCCTACGCGCCGAAGAAGAAAAGACGGGGGAGGAGAGGTTAGTCAATAGTCCATAGTCAGATGCCTCGGCTGCTTTTGTTTACGATTCTCACATTCCTTGCCCTTCCGGCAAGGAGCGGGCAGCCCATTCTCTACCTCGACCTGCGCCACCTGAATGCGACGGACTATGCCGACAGCCTTGCGGTGCTCGATATGTGGGACGAACTGCATGCCGCCAGCACTTTGCAGGGCATCGTCAATCGCCGCCGGGCCCGCCTCTATGTCGATTATGTGAAGAACGGTGCGCTCCCAGTGGATGCCTGGTGGTGGAGTGTCTATCGGCGCGAGGGCTGGCTTGCAGGCCGCGACACTCTCACGCTTCATTCCGTCCCCGAAGCCGTCGGC
>JAILBW010000136.1 GCA_024680695.1 Bacteroidaceae bacterium | reverse complement strand
CGCAGCCGAGCAGTTCCTGAATGAGAATTATCTTTTCCGCCGCAACATGCTGAACGGGAAGATAGAGTTTGTAACCCTGAAGGACGGAGCCGAGACATCGGAGTTCCGCACGCTGACCCAGGAGGCGCTGAACAGCATCATTCTGAGGGCCAAGCGTGAGGATATCTGCGACGGAGGCAATCCGAAACCGGACATCACGGACTTCATCCACTCGGAGGAGGTGCCGGCCTTCAATCCCGTCGCGGAGTTTCTGGAAGGACTGCCTGCCTGGGACGGCCGGAACCATGTGGCGGAGCTCTTCGGACGCCTGCCCGGAGTCAGCACCGAGCATCTGGCTTTCCTCTCCGTCTGGCTGCGCTCGACAGTGGCCCACTGGCTCCAGATGGATACGCTTCACGGAAACGAGTGTGTGCCCACGCTCATCGGACCACAGGGATGCGGCAAAACGACCTTCCTGCGCCGCCTCCTGCCCCAGCACCTGCGGGAGTACTACCTCGACCACCTGAACCTGTCGAACAAATTCGACAAGGAGATGGCGCTGACTAACAACCTGATAGTAAACTTGGACGAACTGGATGCCATCCGACCCAGCCAACATGCGGCCCTGAAGCAGACACTCTCGAAGAGCAAGGTGAACGGGCGACCTATCTACGGCTGTGCCCAGGAGGATCGTCCTCGTTTTGCCTCGTTCGTGGCCACGACGAACAATCCCCATCCCCTGACGGATGCCACAGGTAGTCGTCGATACATCTGCATTCGGATTCCGCAGGGACAGTATATTAATAATGTAGGGGACATCGACTACAGCCAACTGTATGCCCAAGTGCTCTACGAGGTGCGAGAACTGAAAGCACCCTACTGGTTCGGCAACGATGAAGTGGCTCGTATTCAGGAGCTTAACATCGAATTTGCGACGAAGAAGGATATTGCGGACATGATTACCACATGTTTCCGTAGGCCGAAAGAGGGAGATATGCCCAAGACGATGAACGGTCAGCAGATGTTAGAGGTGATAAGAGGTGCATACCCGAGTCTGAAGATTGACCACAGCGCCAAGGTGTTGCTGAGTAGAGCCATGAAGGAACTGGGATACGAGCACATCGAACGTGACCATGCAGCGCAGTACAAGGTGGTACCATTAGTGGCTTGAGAGGGAATCTCAAGGGAGTTTCAAGGGAGTTTCAAAGGAGACTCCATCCACATAAAGCATTTACTTACAGCTATTTACAACGGAAAAAGGGAATCTCGCCGAAAAAAAGGATTTTTCGGCGCAGGGTGGAGGAGGGAGATTGGTCTGCCGTCCCGTCGAGACTTATTTCCCGCTGCAACCTACTTGCCCGTATTCTGTCGTCTCTTCTTTAGTCGGGGATGCACTCCCCCACCCTAGGATGTCCAGTCTTAGTTATTTTGCAGCATCTCGAAGAGTTTGTCGAGGCGCGGCGCCATAATGATTTCCGGGGCGCAAAAACCCAAAATACACTCACTACAGTATGTATCGGACTTTCTAAGATGCGTTAACGCATTTACCATTGACTAGTTCGCGCAGTTTCATAATGCAAAAGTAGTGCAAACGAGTGGAATGACAAAGAGAAAAACATGAGTTTTTTCTTTCCATTCCCGAGTGCAGCCTATATCGATGAAGTATTGACACGAGGTGTCCTATTCCTCCATTTCCTTCAGCTGCAGGATGGTGTTGTAGGCGCGCTTGGGCTGATAATTTACGTCGAAGGGCAAGGGGTAGTTCTTCGCTCCGAGCCATGAATCGCGGTCGGAAAGGTTCCAGAATGTAACGTTGTCAATCACATCGCTGTGGCGGCGCAGAACGGTGAAGATGCGGGCGTAACGGTCGGCAAGGAGCTGGTCGAGCGAATCGTTCACGGCCTCGCCTTCGGGGCTGAACTGCAGCTGTCCGCCCTGTTCACGACTGGTGCGCACATCGAGTTCGGTGACGTGGATGTGGCTCACGAGCTGGCGATAGAGACGGATGGCGGCATCGATGTCCTTTGTCTGCGGACGATGGATGTTGTAGTGTCCCTGCATGCCGATGCCGTCGATGGGTACGCCGTCTGCCTTCATGCGAAGTACCATTTCGTAGATGCGACGGCTCTTCACGGGGTCGCACTCGTTGTAGTCGTTGTAGAAGAGGAGTGCATCGGGGTCGGCTTCGCGGGCATATCGGAAGGCATTGGCAATGAACTCGTCGCCGGCAATGCGATAGAGTGGGCTCTCGCGGTAGGGATTGCTGGTGCGGGGATTGTCGGTGATGGCTTCGTTCACGACATCCCAGCAGTAGACGACATCCTTGTATCGGCTGACAATGGCGTGAATGTGAGCCCGCATCCGACGGAAGAACTCGTCCTTGGGCAGAGGGTTCCCTTCCGCATCCTCATACATCCACTTCCCTATCTGATTGTGCCACACGAGGCAATGTCCGCGCATTCGGATTCCGTTCTGGCGGCAGAAGTCGGCAATGCGGTCGGCCGCCCGCCAGTTGAAGTCTCCCTGATGCGGTTCTGTCGAGGCGGGCTTCATGGCATTCTCGGCCGTGATGCTGTTGTAGTTGGCGCAGATGAGTGCCTTCTGCAGGGAGTCGGTCACGTTGCGTTGGTTTACGGAAACGCCCATTGTGAAGTGGTCCTTGTAGGCGTCTTTCAGTCCTTGCGCCCAGACGGGAGTGCTGCTTGCTGCAAGTGAGACAAGCAGGAGAAGAAGTGTTTTTCTTTTCATAACGTGGAGATGAGAGTGTGTGTTACGTAAAGGAGCGTGCAAGTCTGTCAAGTAATGCTTTTCCAGAAGCGTGGGGTGAGGTCGGTGAGTGGGTGCTCGTCGGTGCCGTTGTGCTGCACCCGATAGAGGCGCTGATTGGTATTTCTGTTGGTCAGTGGGCCGCATTCTTCCATCCAGGGGCCCAGCTTCAGGTAGTCGAGATTGCGCAGCTGCACCTCTTCGGCTTTTTCTTTCCTGCCGCTGTACCATGCTGTGCGCACCTTGCTGTGTGCCTTTACGTGACGGAGCAACCGATTCACCTCTTCGGGGGCCTGATCGCCTCCCATCAGACAGACGCATGAAACGCCGAGGTGCCTGGACAATAGGTCCATGAGCACCTCGGCGGTGAGTTCCTGGCCGACATCTTCCCAAAGGTACTGGCTGTGGCATCCCTTACACCGGATGGGACAGCCGCTGATGTTGATGGCGAGTGTTATCTCGTCGGGAATCTCGGCGAAGACTTCTTTTACATCGACGTATTTCATCAGAAACTGCAGCTATATGTACGTTTGGCTGCTTCAATCTGACGGTCGCGCCCGAAGGCTGGAATCGGGCGAAGGTAGCCGATGATGCGGGTGTATTGGGTGATATTGTTTGAGCCACAGCAGGGGCATATCTCAATGGGCTTCTTGATGATATGTCCGCAGGCCTCGCACTTCGAGTTGGGAATGTTGTAGGTGAAGTAGGAGGTGCCGTTCTGTATGGCGAAGTCGATGAGTTTCAGGTACTGTTCCTTCGACAGGTGGTCCTGGAGGTTGCAGTGGAGGGCCGAGCCTCCGTCGGTGTATTGATACGTCTGCCGTCCGTGCAGGATGAACTTGTCGAGCACCTGTGTGTCGTCGTGCGCATCGTAGAAGTAGGAGTTGTAGAGATTTTCGTCCTCGGGTACCCAGTATCCGTCCTCCTTGTCCCATTTGTAGTTCTTTCCGCCCAGTCCCTCGGCAGGCACTACTTCGCTGTTGAACAGGAAGGGTCGCTGCTTGTCGTGGATGCTGTTGCGCTTGTTTTCCTCCTTGATGGTGCCGAGAACGAGCTGCAGGAACTTGATGTACTCGGGGTTGTTGTCCACCTTCAGTCCCAGGAAGCGAGCGGCCTCGTTCAGTCCGTTGATGCCGATGGTGCTGTAGAGCTTGCTGATGTAGATGTATCCGCCGTTCGAGGCAGCAAACATCTTGCGGTCCTCCATCTCGTAGAGCATCGTCTTGTAGGCAATATGGTACTTGTAGACGCGCTTCAGTATGTTGGAGAGATACAGTCGCAGGAAGGCATAGAAGTCGTGGTCGCCCTCGGTGCCCTGGACGGTGCGCTTGGCATCCTGTACGATGCGGCTGATGTTCAGCGTTATCACGTTGCACGAACCGGTCATCACGCCGGTCAGTCCGCTGGTGGGATTGAACGTATTCTCCGTCAGTTCGTTCTTCAGTCGGCAGCAGGAGGCCAGCGAGTCGGCGCTGTCGCTGATGTAGGTGAAGAAGGAATGGCCCTCGGCATACATCTCGGCGGTGAAGTCCTTGTAGTCCTTGTCGATGATGTCGCCCGTCTTGGGGTCGTAAACCATCGCCATCGTCTCGACGGGGAAGGTGAGCACCTGCTTGAGACGCAGCTTGTTGAACCACTTCATGAACATGCGCTGCAGCGTGTCGATAGCCTTCCATTCGGGCTTCGAGCCGTCGGGATAGCAGAAGTCGCTGAAGAGGGACTTGAAGTATGTGTGGTCGTAGTAGCTGACGTTGGTGAAGGGCGACTGATAGCTACGGTTTCCGGCCGGCTGGTTGATGCCCCAGACGAATTGCTTGAAGGCCTTTATGATGTGGTCCCGAATGGTGCGTTGCTGCAGGCAGCAGGGAGCAGTGGCCACCTCGTCCATGTGGTCGTACCACTTCTCGCCGAACTCGGAGATGATGTAGTAGTTGAGCACTACGAAGTATTCACCAAAGGCTACGGCACCCTTGCACTGCGAGGAGAGCAGGAAGGTGAGGTTCGTAATCTGTCCGCTGAAGGACTGCAGGTCGTTGGGGGGGCCGGGCGTCACGCCGTCGATGTTGCCCACGCCCTCGGTCATCAGGGGATATAGGCTGACGGCCATGCAATACTGCTTCAGCACCGGAGTGGAGGCCTCGTCGTGCGTATATATAATATGGTGGTTCAGGTCCTGTTCGTATTGCTTGGCCACTTCCGGGAACATCTGGTTCAGCTTGTCTTTCATGCGCTGACGCTGGATGACTCGGTTCGTGGTCTTGTACACCTCGCCCTCCAGGTTGGCCACGTTCTTCATCGTGACGTTGGCATTTGCATCCGTCTCCGAGGCTGTGGCGGCATTGTCGCTCGTCTTGCTGTACTCGTTCATGTAGTCGATACGCTCCTTGATGAAGCGGGCATCGGCATGGCGCTGACGGTAGAGGATGTAGGCCTTGGCCTCGAGATAATAGCCGTTCTGCATCAATGCCATCTCGACGCGGTTCTGGATTTCCTCTACCGTGAATCCGTCCCTGACGGAGATACTCTCGCTCAGGTCGGTTGCAATTGCCCGAATCCTTTCATCGCTGAGATCCGAGACCGACTGGAATGCCCCTATTATGGCATTTTTGATTTTGGCCCGGTTAAACTCCTCTTCCGAGCCGTTTCTTTTAATAACAATCATGATATGTTTTTAGTTGTTTATTTACCTCTTTCTGCCTCCCGAAAAACACACTTTAAATGTAAAGTTGCGGAAAACGACTACAAAGATAAAACACTTCTTTGAATTGTCCAAAATATCAAAGAAGAAAAATCATCAAGAATGAAAAGTTTTCCAAAACGAAAAAGGAAGTAGTTGATAAATAGACGAATGAATATGACGACCTACACTAAAAGTTTTCCAAAAAGTCGTTTCTTCGCTGAAATACATTGCCCAAAATGGAGAACAATGTTCCTCCTCACAGATGCAACAGATATGGCTCCGAGCAGCACACTCCCCTACTCTCTTCGTCAAGTGTGCCTCATTAACGACTTACACCCTCCCACAGGGCTTGTCGGTTGCGCCATAAAAATCGAAATGAATGTGTCCGACAACAATCTGCTTGCTGTCACATCGGCTCCTGCTTGCTGTCACATCGTCTCCTGCTTGCTGTTGTTCCATCCCTTTCTGTGATTTCCGTGATTTCTGCGTGACTATTAAAACTCGTCGGTATTGTCCCGCAGAAATAAATAAAAGAAAGGAAAATGCCTTTGACAAGGGTAAACTTTTTTGTTGTTTTTTCGGAAGCATTTAGAGTGCAAAAGGCAAAATGTAGGCAAAACCTACACTTTTTGTTTTGCTTACACCAGAACCTACACCCGAGTAAACCACTGTATGAAAGCAGATTATCGCATAGTGGTGTAAGCAAAGCAGTTTTTTGCGAAAAAACTCTAAGTGCGCTTGCTCGCTCGCGAAACTTAGGCACCGCGCGAAGTCTTGATGCGAAAGTCGATAGTATATATCCTTTCGTTTTCGTCGAACTCTTAAAAACGCAAAGATTAAGGGATGAAATAAATGAGAGTGGGGGATGCACTCCCCCACCCCAGGATGTCCAGTCTTAGTTATTTTGCAGCATCTCGAAGAGTTTGTCGAGGCGCGGCGCCATAATGATTTCCGTGCGACGGTTCTTGGCGCGCCCGTCGGACGACTCGTTGCTTGCTACGGGTTTAAACTCGCCTCGTCCGCATGGCTGTATCTGCATGGGGTTCACGCCATAGGTTTCTGTCAGAATTCTTACGACACTTGTGGCGCGGATTACGCTCAGGTCCCAGTTGTCCTGGAAGACTGCCGTCTTGATAGGTACATTGTCTGTGTGGCCCTCAATATAGATGTCGATCTCGGTTTGTTTGTTCAGCACCTCGGCCAGCTTGCCCAGAGCGCGTTTGCCCTGTTCGTTCACGATGGCCTTGCCCGATTCGAAGAGCAGTTTGTCGCTCATGGCCACATAGACCTTGCCGCCTTCCTCGCGCACGGTCAGTTCATCGCTGCTGAACCCGAGCAGGGCATCTTTCACGTTGTTCAGTAGTGCCTGCACTTTCTCGTTCTGTGCGTTGATCATTTCCTGCAGCTGTGCGATGGTTTTCTCACGCTCGGCCAGTTCCTGTTGCTTTTGCAGCAGTTCGTTCTGCTTGGCTGTCAGGGACGAGTTCAATTTTTGATTCTCGTTCTGATTGCTGGCCAGGAGCGCCTGATAGTTTCTCAGGCTACTTTTCAGCAATGCGGTGTCTTTTGACAGCGATGTGGCGAGGAGTCGGCTGCCGTCCAGAAGGTCGGCCAGGCTGTCTCGGCTGTAGATGGCGGCCCAACGGCCGGCCTCGCATGCTTCAAACTTCTTGCGGCTCACCATACAGGAGGAGAGCAGCGTGCACACCATGAGGAGTGCAAAGATTCCTTTCATCTTCATAGTTGTTTTTCTACTTTGAATGATTTTCCATACAGTTTTATTTCCCTTTAAACCACTCTTTCTCAAATTGATTGACCCGAAACACCCCCTTTTTGGCTGCGTTTTTTTGCGCCGCCCGCCCGTCGGGGCGTGAATTTTCGAGCCAGAGAGCGTTTAAAAGAACTTTGTTTCCTTGCCGACCACCTCGCTCAGGAGCAAATTAGCCAGACGACTTGTGCCGAGTCGCAGCCATTGGTTGGTGAGCCATTGTTCGCCCAACACTTCCTTGACGATGGTGTAGTAGATGAGTGCATCGTGTACGGTGTTCAGTCCGCCGGCCGGTTTGAATCCGATTTGGATGCCCGTCTTGTCATAATACTCCTTGATGGCCTGACACATTACATAGGCAGCCTCGGGTGTGGCAGCTGGTTTCTCCTTGCCTGTGCTTGTCTTGATGTAGTCTGCTCCGGCATACATCGCCAGGATGCTGGCTTTCTTGATATTCTCGGCGCTGCCCAGGAGGCCCGTCTCCAGGATGACTTTCATCTTCCGATTGCCGCAGACGGCTTTCAGTTCGCTGATCTCGTCGCATACGGTCTCGTAGTCGCCGCTCAGGAACTTGCCAACGCTCATCACGATGTCTATCTCCGTTGCACCATCGCGCAGGGCGAGTGCCGTCTCCACCGTCTTCACCTCGATTTGTGCTTGCGACGAAGGGAACGAACCGCTGACGCAAGCTACTTCGACGCCTTCCACCTCGAGGCTCTGCGAAACGATCTGTGCAAAGCAGGGGTACACACAAATGGTGGCCACATGGGGTAGGGTAGGGTAGGCATCCTCGAACTGGTTCACCTTCTCGGTGAAGGCCAGTACGCTCTCCTCGCTGTCGGTGGTCTTCAGTGTGGTCAGTTCCACGCTGCCCATCAGGAAACGTTTCACCTCCAGCGTATCGTTCTCGGGTACCTTTTTCTCGATGAGATGGGCTACTTTTGCCTTTATCTCCTCGTCATTCAGCTTTGTGTCGTACAGACTGAGCGCCTGTTCATACTTGCTTTTTTCTTCTGTCATGTTATTTCAGTTTTGGATTGTTTTTATGTCTTTCCTTGTCTCTCACAGTCTTCTTTTCGAAGCTTCGTTCGAGTGCCTCGGTGAGATTAACTCCCGTCTGGTTTGCCAGACAGATGAGCACCCACAGCACATCGGCCATTTCCTCCGATGGATCCGTCGATTCTCCCTCCTTGAACGACTGGTCGCCATACTTTCTGGCCATCACTCGGGCCAGTTCGCCCACTTCTTCGGTCAGGCAGGCCATGTTGGTCAGTTCGCTGAAGTAGCGGACGCCGTACGTCCGAATCCATTCGTCCACTCGTTTCTGTGCCTCGTCCAGTGTCATGATCCCTTTACCATATTAATAATAAATGCAATCATTCCGAACAAGAGCAACATACCAAGGAGCGTCAGGTTCTCCTTTTTGTATTCCTTGAAGTGGAATAACTGGTAAACATACTTCACCAATATCAGTATGGCACCGGCATCTCTGATCTGCCGTCCTATTTCGTCTGAGCCGAAGTGTTTTGTGAATACTCCCACAGCGAACACGGCGACTCCAATATTGGCAATATATTCAACGATATTCTTGGCTTTCATTTCTTTTTTCCTATTCTTTATTCTTCGTATCCATGCAGATAGTCACAGGCCCGTCATTCACTAACTCTACCTGCATGTTTGCGCCAAAAACGCCGGTTTCAACGTGCATGTTGTAAGTTTTTGTAAGTTTTTCGACGAACATTTCGTACATCGGGATGGCGTGTTCGTGGCGTGCTGCACGAATCCAGCTCGGTCGGTTACCCTTCTTGTAGCTGGACATCAGCGTGAACTGGCTCACCACCAGGATTTCACCGCCGATGTCCATTATACTACGGTTCATTATGCCTTCCTCGTCGTCGAAGATACGCAGAGCGACGATTTTACGTGTAAGCCAATCGGCATCCTCTTCGTTGTCAGCATTTTCCACGCCTAAAAGGATGAGCAAGCCTTTTCCTATTGAGGATTTTCTAATCCCCTCGATGGTGACCTGTGCCTTGTTCACTCGTTGTATTACGGCTCGCATTGTTCGATACACTTTTTGTATTTACGAAGGCAAAGATACATTTTTAATTTAATATCGCAAAATCTGACCGACTTTTAGTTTACCCTCGTTTGCCCTATTTAAGTGTTTTACCCTCTGCACCTTAATGAATGTTAAAATAAGAGAGTTCTCTTCCTGCTTTAGGAACGTTTTATTCCGGGCATGAGAATACATTCTTCCGGCTTGGGGAACATTTAATTCCTGTATTGGTTATTCCTTCTTCTCAAAGTAGCTATTTATGAGTCTGGCTTTGCTGTCACCAACTATTTCCTTTAATGTTTCGTAGTCGGCCTCTTTAATACGCTTTACACTATGTAACTTTTTGAGTAGCAATGCTTTTGTTTTCTCTCCGACACCCTTGATTTCATCCAATTCGCTGGCAACTTGTCGCTTGCTGCGTTTCTCGCGATGGAAGGCAATTGCATATCGGTGCACTTCGTCCTGAATCTGTGTGAGAAGGCGGAATAGGGGAGAGTCCACCTTCATGCCAATTGTCTGCGCAGGGAATCCATAGAGGAGTTCATGGGTGCGATGCCTGTCATCCTTTGTCAATCCTGCGATCGGAATATTCAGCTTCAGTTCATCCTCTACGACTTCTCTTACCACTTCCATCTGACCTCGTCCACCGTCTGTGATGATAAGGTCGGGTAGGGGAGTCTCCTCTTCGATCATTCTGGAGTATCGTCGTCTTACTACCTCCTGCATGCTCGCATAATCGTCGGGTCCATCGACTGTCTTGATGATGTATCGCCGATAGTCTGCCTTGCTTGGCTTGCACTTTCGGAATACCACACATCCGGCTACTGCATCTGTGCCGCTGATGTTGCTATTGTCGAAGCATTCGATGTGTACTGGAAGACGATCCATTCCGAGTGCCGTTTGCAGTTCTTTCATCAGTCGTACGCTTTTCTGCTCAGGATTCAATTTATCACTTTGTGCGATACGGTCCTTCTTGTATTGCAATACGTTAAGGCGGCTCAGTTCAAGCAATGTTTTTTTATCTCCTTTCTGAGGTACAGTCACTTGGATGCCTTCAAATGGAAGTTCCACGTGAAACGGTACGATAACTTCCTTACTTTTACTGCCATAACGGCCGCGCATTTCAACTATTCCTGCAACCAAAAGTTCTTCGTCCGTTTCTTCAAGTCGCTTAGAATACTCGAAGGTGAAAGCCTGAGTGATGCATCCGTTCACGACATGCAGATAGTTGATGTATGCCACCTTTTCATCGTTTTCGATGTGGAACACATCAATATTGTGCAGCGTATTGCTTACCACTTCGCTTCGGCTACGATAGTTTTCCAGTTGGATGTATCGACGTTTGATTACCTCGGCCTCTTCGAATTTCATTTCGCTTGCCAGTCGTTGCATCTCGGCCATCATCTCGCGTTGCAAAGCGGTGGTGTTGCCCTTTAGAATCTCGATGGCTTCGCGAATTTGTTGCATGTATTCTTCGTGAGATTGTCGTCCCACACACGGTGCTTTGCAATTCTTAATGTGATATTCGAGGCACTCCTTATGTTTTCCTGCAATCACACTTTCGGCCGTGATGGAATCGTGGCATCTTCGAAGCGGATAGAGGTTCTTTATGAGATCGAGCAGGGTGTGCAGTGTGCCGATGTGGCTGTATGGACCAAAGTAAGTGCCAAACTTCTTGTTTATCTTTCGCGTCTGGAAGATGCGCGGGAAATATTCATTCGTTACTACAATGCTGGGATACGTTTTGCCGTCTTTCAACAGGATGTTGTAACGCGGTGTCCACTGTTTTATCAGGTTGTTCTCCAATAAAAGGGCGTCTTCTTCGGTGTTTACGACGATATACTTGATGTCGTATATCTTGCTTACGAGCATCGCTGTCTTGCGGCTGTCGTGTTCCTTATTGAAATAGGAAGATACGCGCCGCTTGAGATTCTTCGCTTTTCCCACATAGATTATCGTGCCAGTGTGGTCGAAATACTGGTAGCATCCTGGTTTCTCAGGCAGACTAAGCACAATATTACGTAGGTATTCCGAGCGTGGATTATTCCCGTTGGCTTGGCTCATTTCATGTCCTTTTATCGTATTCGAAGGCTCTATTTTGACGTATTTTGACGTATTCCGATGTCTTCCTCCTTTTTTTTCGGGGGCAGTGGAGAGGATGCCCCTTAAGGTAGAATACACCTTAAATCTTCAAGAGTGCGGTCATTTCGATTTCCGGGTCGAAAACTGAGCGTCCGTTCAGTCCTTCGATAGTCAGTTCGATGATGAAGTTGATGTATGTTTTCTTCGGATGGAACTGTTGGACGAGGTTGTAAGCTGCTTTCATGCTTCCTCCTGTGGCCAATAAGTCGTCGTGAAGCAGTACTACGTCTTTCTCGTTGATGGCGTCGGTATGAATCTCAATGGTGTCGCGCCCGTACTCTTTCATATAGCTTTCCTTGCGGGTCTCGGCAGGCAGTTTGCCTGGTTTCCGGCACATCACGAAGCCGGCACCCAGTTTGTAGGCCAGTGCAGCGCCCACCACGAAGCCTCGGCTCTCGATGCCCACCACCTTGGTGATGCCTTTGTCCTTGTATAAGTCGTAGAGTTCGTTCACCATAATCTTCAGGCAGCGCGGATTCTTGTAGAGTGTGCTCACATCCTTGAACTGTATTCCCGGCACAGGGAAATCGGGCACGTTTCGCAGGTTTTGCAGTAAAGTTTCGTTATTCATAGCCAGTTGTTTATGTTTGTTTGGTTTATCTTTTGTTTCACGTGAAACTATTGGCTTGCAAGCAGCATGAGTACATTGACATCGCTGGGTGATACCCCTGGGATGCGAGCCGCCTGAGCCAGTGTCTCCGGGTCGATTCGTTTCAGCTTCTGGCGCGCCTCGGTCGATAGAGATTGCAGGGCATCGTAATCGAAACGGCCGCGTATTCGGATATTCTCCTGTCGTTTCATTCGCTCGGCCATTTCCCTTTCGCGCCGGATGTAGCCTTGGTATTTGATTCTGACCTCTGCTGCTTCCAGCACTTCCTCGCGACGCTCAGGCAGACGTTCGACGAATTCGGCCAGCCTGGGGAGGTAGGGGAGCAGGGCTGAGATTGTGAGGCCCGGACGAGCCAGAAGCTCATGGAGCTTGCATCCTCGTTCGAGTGGCACAGCGCCGAGATGTTCCATGAAAGGATTGATAGCTGCAGCCTTTACGCTCAGCTCTTGACAGAATTGTTCTGTGGCCTCAATCATCTCTTTCTTCTTCAGCCAGTGCTGCAGGCGTTCCGTCGTGGCAAGTCCCATCTGATAGCTGCGCTCTGTCAGTCGTGCATCGGCATCGTCCTGCCGCAGCAGGATGCGGAATTCGGCCCGACTGGTGAACATTCGGTAGGGTTCGTCTACACCCTTTGTCACCAGGTCGTCAATCAGTACGCCGATGTACGACTCGTCGCGGTGCATGACAAACTCTTCGCCACCATTATATTTAAGAGCCGCATTTACGCCCGCCACAAGTCCCTGTCCGGCCGCCTCTTCGTAGCCGGTGGTGCCATTCACCTGCCCAGCCAGGAAGAGTCCCTCCACCAGCTTTGATTCCAGAGTGTGGCGCAGCAGGGTGGGGTCGAAGTAGTCGTATTCGATGGCATAGCCCGGTCGGTAGATTTGTATGTCGCGAAAAGCGGGAATGAGTCTCAGCGCCTCTATCTGTGCCTCGACGGGCAGGCTGCTACTGAAGCCGTTCAGGTAATATTCCTGTGTGTTCGTTCCCTCCGGCTCCAGGAAGAGCTGATGCTGTTCCTTGTCGGCAAAGGTGACAAGCTTCGTTTCAATGCTGGGGCAGTAGCGCGGCCCGATGCTCTGAATCTGCCCATTATAGAGTGGCGAGTCGGGCAGGCTGCGGCGCAGACGTTCATGCACGGCCGGATTTGTATAGGTAATCCAGCACGGCAGTTGTGGCAGTTCGCGATGCTCGCCCAAATAGGAGAACTGATGGAAATCGCTCTCGCCTACCTGTTCCTGCATCTCGTCGAAGTGTACGCTTCGTCCGTCGATGCGTACTGGCGTGCCCGTCTTCATTCGTCCAGCCGTGATGCCCCATCGGGTGATGCTCTCCGTGAGATGAAGGCTGGCGGGTTCGGCACAGCGTCCCCCGCTCAGTTTGGTGCGGCCGATGTGCATCAGTCCGTTCAGGAATGTGCCGGCTGTCAGTACTACGCAGCGGGCGCGCAGAATGATATCGAGGTAAGTGCGCACTCCCGTAACGTGCCCATCCTCGACGAGCAGTTCTCTCACCTGATCCTGCCAAAGGCTCAGGCCCGGAGTATTCTCGAGAACCTCGCGCCAGGCCCAGATGAACTTGGCTCGGTCGCACTGAGCCCTTGGGCTCCACATCGCAGGGCCCTTGGAGCGGTTCAGCATCCGAAACTGAATGGCAGTGCGGTCAGCAACAAGTCCCATCTGCCCGCCAAGTGCATCTATCTCCCTGACAATCTGGCCTTTGGCAATGCCTCCGACAGCGGGATTGCAACTCATCTGTGCCGTCTTGTTCATGTCCATCGTCACCAGACAAGTCTTTGCTCCCATCCGTGCAGCAGCCGTTGCGGCCTCGCAGCCTGCATGTCCGGCACCAATCACAACCACGTCGAAAGTCATTTCCATGTGTTCCGAGAATTGTTTTGCAGTGCAAAAATACGCAAATTCTCGCGCAGTAGGAAAAAAAAGGAACTTTATTTGTGAAATTAGCTTCGAGTGCCTCCCATTTGAGGGAAAATGTGTATATTTGCGTGGCAAAACATGACAAGCATGAACGAGAAATGGCGAGTAGGTTACCGCCGACTGCGCGCATGGCAGCGGCGCGGCACACATCTTCCGGCTCTGAAGTTGGAGGATGCCGAGCCGCATGTCTGCCTGTGCTGCGGCACAGAGTTTCGTGGCCACTTCTGTCCCGGATGCGGGCAGAAATCCGACACGAAGCGACTCACTGTGCGCCATGTTGTCGATAGTGTTTTGTCAATCTTCACGAACGCAGACGGGCGGTTAATACACACCCTGCGCGACCTCTTCAGCCGTCCCGGCTACATGATGCGCGACTATGTGCGAGGCCACAGAGTGGAGTACATCTCTCCTATCCAGATGCTCTTCTGCCTGGCCACTGTCTATCTGTTCATTCAGTGGGTGTTGCATGTAAACCCCGACGAGGCAATTATCACCCAGGCTGTGCCCACCAATACGGCTGAGACGGCGGTCGAAATGGCATTGACACAGCAGGTGCAGAGCTTCTTGCGCACATTTATGTCCAATAAGGCGTTCTCCTCCTTGGCGATGGTTTTCTTCATGACTGTCCCGATGAAGTATCGCCTGCGGCACACGGAACGAGGTCGCGACCTGAATTATGTGGAGTTGTATTACATTGCGGCCTACGCAGAGTGCCAGTCGATGATTATCGTTATAGCGATGCTCCCCCTGATGTGGCTCACAGGGCGGGTGTGTGCCGAAGCCATGATGTTGGTCGATGCCATGTTTTATGTCTGGGATTTCCGTCAGCTGCTGGACGTCTCCTGGTGGCGCAGCTTCAGAATAGCCATCTCCACCTATCTGCTTGTTATCCTCGAGGTGTTCATCCTGTTCCTAGTGGGTGTGGTCGTTGCGATGATCATCGGCATCAAGAACGGCACGCTGCAGCTGGGGTGAAATGTCGCGTTGCAGAGTACAGCGTGAGGCACCGTCCGGCGCGGCGTGTCGCGGGACGTTTTGCGACGCTTCGCAAAGCCCGATGCGACAGCAAGCACCTGCAGACGCTTGCTGAGGCATTATTTTCGGTGGTGTGAAACACCTTTTGCGGAAAATGCTTGCCCGAATGGTGAAAAAATATTAATTTTGCGGCTACGATACTCATTATTGAGTATATGACGAGGGCTGAACGGCAACAGACAAAGCAAATAACATCATTAATAACTTAAATCAAATCAAAAATCTATGTGGTTAACAAATTCCTCTATCGGTAGGAAAGTGATAATGTCCGTCACCGGACTTGCGCTTATCCTATTCCTGACGTTCCACGGCTGCATGAACGTGGCGGCGCTGTTCTCGAAGAATGCTTACAACACGATTTGCGAGCTCCTGGGCGCCAACTGGTATGCTGTCGTGGCTACTCTCGGACTGGCCTTCCTGGCCGTATTGCACATCGTGTTTGCCTTCCTGCTGACATTCCAGAACAAGAAGGCTCGCGGGTCCAGTTCCTACGCTGTGACTGCCAAGCCCGAAAAGGTGGAGTGGGCCAGCCAGAACATGCTGGTGCTGGGCATCATCATCTGCCTGGGCCTCTGCCTGCACCTCTACAATTTCTGGTACAACATGATGTTTGCCGAGCTGATGGGCTGGGAAGGTCTTGCACACTCTCCGTCCGACGGTTTTGCTTGGATTGTCGAGACATTCTCGAACCCCATCTTCGTGGTGCTCTACGTTATCTGGCTTGTGGCCATCTGGTTCCACCTGACTCACGGTTTCTGGTCGGCAATGCAGACGCTGGGCTGGAGTGGTAAGATTTGGCTCAACCGCTGGAAGTGCATCGGCTTCGTCTATGTCACCCTGCTGCTGCTCATGTTCCTCGTGGTAGTGCTGGCCTTTGCCTTCGGCTGCGCCCCGTCGCTGTGTTGCGCCGGCAGCTGTGGTGCTTAATTATGGTATAAGAAATATGAATTTAGAATTGATATAAAGTTATGGCAAAAGTAATAGATTCAAGAATTCCTGAAGGACCAGTGGCCGAAAAGTGGTCGAACTACAAGGCACACCAGCGTCTGGTGAATCCCAAGAACAAACTGAAGCTCGATGTCATTGTCGTGGGCACTGGTCTGGCTGGTGCCAGCGCTGCCGCCTCTCTCGGCGAAATGGGCTTCAACGTGTTGAACTTCTGCATTCAGGATTCGCCGCGTCGCGCACACTCCATCGCTGCTCAGGGAGGTATCAATGCAGCCAAGAACTATCAGAACGATGGCGACTCGGTATATCGCCTCTTCTACGATACGGTGAAGGGCGGCGACTATCGCGCTCGCGAAGCCAATGTATATCGTCTGGCCGAGGTGTCGAACAACATCATTGACCAGTGTGTGGCTCAGGGCGTTCCCTTCGCCCGCGAATATGGTGGCATGCTGGCCAACCGCTCGTTTGGCGGCGCCCAGGTGAGCCGTACCTTCTATGCCAAGGGACAGACGGGCCAGCAGCTGCTGCTCGGTGCCTATTCGTCGCTCTCCTGCCAGGTGAATGCCGGCAAGGTGAAGCTCTTCACCCGCTACGAAATGGAGGATGTGGTGATTGTCAACGGCCGGGCGCGCGGCATCATTGCCAAGAACCTAGTTACCGGCAAGCTGGAGCGCTTCACGGCCAATGCTGTGGTGATAGCCACCGGCGGCTACGGAAACACTTACTTCCTCTCGACCAACGCAATGGGCTGCAACTGCACGGCTGCCGTACAGTGCTATCGCAAGGGCGCCTATATGGCCAATCCTTCGTATGTGCAGATTCATCCCACCTGCATCCCCGTCCACGGCGACAAGCAGTCGAAGCTGACGCTGATGTCCGAGTCGCTGCGTAACGACGGACGCATCTGGGTGCCCAAGAAACTGGAGGACGCCAAGAAACTGCAGGAAGGCACGCTGCAGGGCTGGGAGATTCCCGAAGAAGACCGCGACTACTACCTCGAGCGCCGCTATCCTGCCTTCGGCAACCTCGTTCCGCGCGATGTGGCCAGCCGTGCTGCCAAGGAACGTTGCGACAAGGGCTTCGGCGTGAACAACACTGGCCTGGCTGTGTTCCTCGACTTCTCGGAGAGCATCAACCGCCTGGGCCTCGACGCCATGAAGCAGCGCTACGGCAACCTCTTCGATATGTACGAGGAGATTACCGACGTCTATCCCGGCGACCTCGCCAACGAAATCAACGGTGTGAAGTACTACAAGCCCATGATGATCTATCCCGCCATCCACTACACGATGGGCGGCGTATGGGTCGACTACGAGCTGCAGACCTCGATCCCTGGCCTCTTTGCCATCGGCGAGTGCAACTTCTCCGACCACGGAGCCAACCGTCTCGGTGCCAGCGCGCTGATGCAGGGCCTTGCCGACGGCTACTTCGTGCTGCCCTACACCATCCAGAACTATCTGGCCGACCAGGCTATCTGGCCGAAGGTATCGACCGACCTGCCCGAGTTTGCCGAGGCAGAAAAGGGAGTGCAGGCCGAAATCGACCGTCTGATGAACATCAAGGGCAAGCGCTCCGTCGACAGCATCCACAAGGAGCTGGGCCACATCATGTGGGAATACGTCGGAATGGGCCGCACAGCCGAGGGCCTGAAGACCGGCATCCAGAAGATGAAGGAACTGCAGAAGGAGTTCGACACCAACCTCTTCGTGCCCGGCTCGAAGGAAGGTCTCAACGTGGAGCTCGACAAGGCCATCCACCTGCGCGACTTCTTCACGATGGGCGAACTGGTGGCCCACGATGCACTCTCGCGCAACGAATCCTGCGGCGGCCACTTCCGCGAGGAATACCAGACGGAGGAGGGCGAAGCCAAGCGCGACGACGAGAACTTCTTCTACGTAGGCTGCTGGGAGTATCAGGGCAAGGACAAGGATCCCGAGCTCATCAAGGAACCGCTGGAGTATGAGGCAATTAAGGTGCAAACGAGAAATTATAAGAATTAAAATTTCAGGTTGTAAGGTCGTAAGGTCTTGAGGTTATAAGGTGATAATAGAATTTGGGCAATGGGACCGTATCAGAATCTGACTGTGTGGCAAAAGGCAATGGTGCTGGCAAAGGACATCTATCGTGTCACTGCCAACTACCCGAAAGACGAGACCTATGGTCTTGTAAGCCAGATGCGCCGCAGTGTGGTGTCAATACCCTCCAATATCGCAGAAGGCTATGGCCGTGG
>JAILBW010000125.1 GCA_024680695.1 Bacteroidaceae bacterium | reverse complement strand
CCGGAAATGGACACTCTTAGTTCTGCGGCATACCTCATTATCAACGATTTGTGATTTTGGCACGGTTCTTGCATAGTATAAAATGGCTTTCACTTTCGGCCGGTTTGCTTCAGTGTGTGCAAAGGCAACGACCTCTTTCGTAATCGAATAAAGTGTCTTTTTGCTCCTCTGAGCGTTAATCTATGTTAAATTATAGTACCTTGTATTGCAAGGTTCATTTGTTATACCTACCTTTGCGCCGAAATTCAAACATAAACGGAGTAAAGATGAACGTTGAGAACAGCAAATCGCAGATGCGCAAAGGGATGCTCGAGTATTGCATTATGCTTCTCCTGCGCCGCCGGCCGTCGTATGCCAACGAGATAATCTCGCTTCTCAAGTCGGCCGACATGATTGTGGTGGAAGGTACGCTTTATCCATTGCTCACCCGACTGAAGAATGACGGTATGCTGCGTTACGAATGGCAGGAGAGCAAGCAGGGGCCTCCTCGCAAGTACTATGCCCTGACCGAGGAAGGACAGGAAGCACTGACACAACTGGATGCCAGTTGGGAAGAGTTGGCCAAGACGGTGGCCATCCTGCAGAGCGGACAGCATCTGTTGCCGCACACCGAGTAGGAATAACACAGACATAACTGCTTGCTGAACAGAAGCATGGTTCATCTACAAGGATAAGAGTACGCCGGAAGGAAAAGATTGTACATCAAACAGGAACAATAATTATATAAGATATGAAGAAGAACATTTCCATTAACCTCTTTGGCACCCTGTACCATATCGACGAGGATGCCTACGAATTGCTCGACCGCTACATGGAGGGCATCAAGCGATATTTTCGCGGACGCGAAGGAGACGAGGATATTGCCGACGACATCGAGCATCGTGTGGCCGAACTGCTATGGGAACGCAAGCAGGCAGGACAACTGGCCGTGGACATACAGACAGTCAAGGAAGTCATCGCCAAGATTGGCACTCCGAACGACATCGATCCCACGGCATCTGGGGCAACAGGCGACGATAAAGCCCGATGCTCCGCCTTTGCCGAAGGTGAAGGAAGCGAAACATCTGGCGACCAGCGGAGCAGTGACGACAATCAGGGCCACTTGGGAGCGGACGGAGCCGCCGAGCGCGTTCGTGGCCGTTTCTCGGGCCGCCGCCTCTATCGCGACATGCAGGACTCCATTCTGGGCGGTGTCTGCTCGGGTCTCACACACTACTTCGGAATGTCCGATCCGCTGTTGATGCGTATCATCCTGGTGTTACTTTTCCTTTTCACCCAATTCAGCGTGGGCCTGCTCTATATTATCTTTTGGCTCTTGGTACCCGAGGCTCGAACGCCCGAGGAGCGACTGCGCATGCGTGGCGAAGCGGTGACGCCTGAGGCCATCAACGCCGAGATGCTGCGTCAGGCCGAGATGCCCAACAATGGGCGGCCGTCCGACTCGCGCCGTGTGTGGCGCATCATTCTCGTCGGCCTGCTGTTGCTGGTGGGCTACTATCTCTTCGCAATGCTGATGGTACGGCTCTCAATCCCCATTCTCAACAGCTTCTTCCATGGTTTCTTCAACATGATTCCAAATTTGTAAAACTATGAAACGTAATATCACCATCAATATGTGCGGGCGTCTCTTTGCCATCGACGAGGATGCCTACGAAGTGCTCAGCACCTACGAGAGTTCGCTGCGCCGCTATTTCCAGGGTCGTGAGGGCGGCGAAGAGATTGCCGACGATCTGGAGGAGCGCATGGCCGAGATACTGGAAGAACTCCAGGGAAACGGTGAGGCCGTCAGCATCGAACATGTTCAGGAAGTAATCCGCCGGCTGGGCAATCCCCAGCAGATGGACGGTGACGAGGAAACTACCGAGTCGGCCGCAGAGGCCACTGCACAGGCAGCCCGCCAGGCCGAGGCCGTTCACGAGGCCGTAGGGCAGGAAGGCTCTGCTCCCAGAAGACTTTATCGCAACCTGCAGGACCGCAAGTGGATGGGCGTACTGTCGGGTTTTGCAGCCTACTTTGGCGGAGACCCGCTCTGGTGGCGCATCGGCTACGTCAGTGTCTTCGTGCTGACGCTCTTTTCGTTACTCGACCAGAGCTTATACGGTCTGCGCGACCCGATGCTGAGCTTCTGCCTACTGCTCGTCATTGCCTACATCGCACTGGCCATCCTGATGCCCGTGGCACAGACACCCGAGGAGCGACTGCGCATGAAGGGTCGCGCCGTGACGCCCGAGTCGCTGGCTCAGGAGGTGCAGGGTGACGCCATGTCAGTCCGCGAAACTCCGCGCGACGAACATCTGGGCTGCATCGGAGGCTTCTTCCGCCTGGTCACCTTCCTCTTCCAGCTGATTGTCGGCGTGCTGGGAGGAGCCCTTGCAGCCGCCGCGCTGGCGGGTCTCATCTTCCTGGCCTATCTGCTCTTCCTGCCCAGTCAGGTGAACATGCTCAACGCACCGGAGTGGATTGCAGACCTCCTGCCGGCCCACGGCCTGACGCTGGTGGCCATCATCGCGGGCATCGTGGCCCTCTTCGTGCTGCTCTACGCCCTGGTTCAT
>JAILBW010000080.1 GCA_024680695.1 Bacteroidaceae bacterium | reverse complement strand
CGCAGGCAAGAAGTTCAAGAGCATCAAGGACGACGCCACCTTCGAGTGCGTCCCCAGCCGTGAAGCTCAGGCTCTTGCCATCGCCGAGGCTCGCGCACAGGAGACCATGCAGCCCGAAGACGAAGATGACGGCAGCCTGGGTTAAGCCCCTCCCCAGCCCCTCCCCCCCCTACCCCCTCCCCTAAAAGGGAGGGGGGGAAGCTGGCGGCGAACAAGCCCCCCTAAAGTAAAAAACACGCGACTGTCGAAAGGGGGCTCGTCTCTTTAACCTTTAACCTTTAACCTTATAACCCTTTAACCTTATAACCTTATAACCCTTTAACCTTATAACCTTATAACCCTTTAACCTTATAACCCTTTAACCTTTAACCTTATAACCTTATAACCCTTTAACCTTTAACCCTTACCAACCCATGAAAGAAAAAAACAAAGAAACTTGAAAAACGATTTTACAGCTGATTTTGTCCATGCTGACCGCGCTTCTGACCGCACTGGGCACCACGAGTTGCATTGGATAAAAGCCTCCACTCTCCCCCCCCTATCCTCGGTCCGGGCCGAGGGGGGGGCGAGGCTGAGAGGCTGGGGAGCCCTTTTCGCATGCGCGCACACATATTTTCCTATTAAAATGAGAAAAAAACACGGGGAATTGTTTTGCCTCACAAAATTTTTCATAACTTTGTACCTGCAAACTTGACTAAACCTAAAATATAGAGTATGGAAAGACGCTCATTCTTGAAAAGAAGTGCAGCCAGCGCAGCACTCTTTTCCATCCTGCCACGCGAAGTGTTGGGCAAAATGGGGGGCAAGAACAACTACATCGCTCCCAGCGACCAACTGACACGAGGCATCATCGGCGTGGGTGGCATCGGCCGCTCGAGCCTGCACTTTGCCAGCGACCAGGCCTGCCGCATGGTGGCACTGTGCGACGTGGACCAGAAGCACCTGGACTCGGCCGTGGAGGCTGCAAAGAAGTCGTTCAACGAGACGGTGAAGCCATATCATGACTTCCGCGAACTGATTCACGATCCGAATGTGGACATCGTGCACATCGCCACTCCCCCCCACTGGCACGGCATCATGGCCGTGGAGGCTGCAAATGCCGGGAAGGACATCATGTGCGAGAAACCCATGACACGCACCATCGGCGAGGGACGCCGCGTGGAGGAGGCTGTGAAGCGCAATGCACGCATATTCCGTCTCGACACCTGGTTCCGATTCAAGGATACGTTCTACGGACTGGGAACCGACGTGCGACCCCTGAAGAAACTCGTGGAGAGCGGACTGCTCGGATGGCCCCTGAAGGTGCGCATCTCCGGCGCCACAGGCTTTACGTGGAAGTTCTACTGGGTGGGCAAGGAGAACCTCGAGGTGCAGCCCGTGCCAAAGGAACTGGACTACGACCTGTGGCTCGGCCCGGCTCCATTCAAGCCATACAACGTACACCGCACGCACCAGACCTTCCGCGGATATTGGGACTACGACGGCGGCGGACTGGCCGACATGGGACAGCACTACATCGACCCCGTGCAGTACTTCCTGGGCAAGGACGACACATTCCCCGTCAAGGTGGAGGTAGACGCACCGCAGCAGCATCCCGACGCAGTGAGCATCTGGCGCAGCATCACATACACCTACGAGGACGGATGCCAGATAATCCTCGAGGGCGAGGGATTCGAGAGCCAGGGCAAGGTGCCCTACATCGAGGGCCCGAAGGGCAAGGTGTACAGGGGCTTCGAATGCTCGATTCCGAACGTGCAGCAGCTCATCAACGAGATGCCCGAACCCGAACAGCGCAATACGGACTTCCTCGAGTGTGTGCGCACACGCCGACCCTTCGCACTCAACGAGAGCAACGGCCACCACAGCGCCACCATCGTGAACATGGGCGTCTGCGCCCTGCGACTGGGACGTACGCTACACTTCGACCCCACCACGCAGCTCTTCCTCAACGACGAGGAGGCCAACCACCTGGTGAACCAGCCCATGCGCGGCGAATGGGGAAAGTACATTTGAACAAGGGTTCAAGAGTTCAAGGGTTCAAGGTTGAAATATTGAAAGATTAAAACGAACAAAGAAACTATGCGTAAGACATTATTCATCATATTGTCGGCACTGGCCTTCGTGATGGCACAGCCGACGATTGCTCAGGACGCACGCCAACGCAAGCCTGAGACCGTGGTACAGGATGTACTTGCCCAGATGCCGGCACAGAACAGCACCGACTTCAATCGCGAGATGGACTATCTGGCAAAGGGCGCACCACAGACAGTCAAACTGCTCGTGGCCATGCTGAAGCCTGTCGAGAAGGCACAGAACGCACCCGTGGAGTATGCAGTGAGTGGCATCACGAACTATGCCAATGCCAACCCGCAGTACAAGAGCGCCGTGGTCGAGGGCTTCGAGGCTGCCGTTTCGGGCACGCCCGACAAGACCACCCGCGAGTTCATCGAGACACAGATTCGCCTGCTGAAGGCCGTGCAGCCCACAGTCTTCGTCGCACACGAAGGCGCCGCACCCTATGCCGCACAGTACGACAAGCTGAAGGCCACCTACGGCGACTGCACGAAACTGCTGCTCAAGTCGCTGAAGAGCGCCGACCGCCCCACGCGAGTGCAGGCCCTGGAGTTTGCTGCAAAAGAAGCCGACGACGCCCTCTTCACAAAGGTGGGCAAGAAGTTCAAGAGCCTCTCCCCCGCAGCCCAGAGCGATGTGCTCTACTGGCTGGGCGACAATCACGTCACCTCGCAGCTGCCCCTCGTCCTGAAGCAGGTGGCCAAGGGTGGCGAGACGGCAAAGGCTGCCATCGAGGCTGCCGGAAAGATTGGCGGCGAACAGGTGGCCGACGCATTGATAGGAGCACTCGGCACGGAACAGAGCGACGCAGCCATGAAAGCCCTGCTCACCTACAAGGGAAGCCTGGGCGAGAAACTGCCCGCCGCACTCCAGACAGCTACCGGCACCAAGCAGCAAGCACTCATCCAGCTGGCCGCCAACCGCGCCGTGTATGAGGCCGCACCACAAATCTTCGCCCTCGCCTCATCGTCCGACGCCGCAGTGGCCGAAGCCGCAGTGAAGGCGCTCCCCACAATCGTCAAGGAGAAAGACATCGCACAGGTGGCAAGACTGCTGGACAACGCACAGGCATCGCAGGTAGCCTCCTGCCAGAAGGCACTGAGCGCCACCGTGGCTAACATGGAGCCGAAGGCACAGTACGAGGCCATCAGCGCACAGCTGAAGTCGGCCAAGAGCGCACAGCGCTTCTTCAAGCCGCTGGCTGCCACTGCCACCAACGAGGCCATCGACGACATGAAGCGCGTCTATTCCGAGGCTTCGAGCAATGCCGAACAGCGTGCCGAGGCACTCACCGCACTGAAGGCCACCAAGAACTACTCCGCCGCATCCACGCTCCTCGAGGCTGCCAAGACAGGCGATGAGTCGGCACTGACGGCATACGTAGGACTGGTGAAGGCCAACGAGCGCAACATCGACCGCCGCTGCAACAAGCTCGAAGAAGTCATGCAGGTGGCCAAGACGGCTGCAGGCAAGAAGGTAGTACTCGCCGCACTCTCCGAAACACCCACACAGAAGGCATTCAACGTGGCTGGCAAGTATCTCGACGACAAGGACGTGGCCTACGAAGCTGCCCTGGCCGAAAAGGCTATCGCCGGCAAGTGTGTCGACGACCTCGACTACGAGGTGATGACGGCCAACCTGAACAAGGCCATCAAGCTCTATCAGGCTCACGGCACAGCCGACGACGGATATGCAGTGGACGAAGTGAAGAAGATGCTGGCCGGAGCCGAGCCTTCACCCATCTATCAGCTCACTCCCGAGGAGAAGAAGGAGGGCTTCGAAATCCTCTTCGACGGCACGAACCTCGACAAATGGGAAGGCAATACGGCCGGTTACTCTGTCCAGAATGGTACCATCTATGTATCAGCCAACTACGGCGGCGGTGGCAACCTCTACACGAAGAAGGAGTATCGCGACTTCATCTATCGTTTCGAGTTCTGCTTCGTGCGTCCGGGCGTGAACAACGGCGTAGGCATCCGCACCCCCGAGGGCGTCGATGCTGCCTACCATGGCATGTGCGAGCTGCAGATTCTCGACCATGACGACCCCATCTATGCCAACCTCCAGAAGTATCAGGTACACGGCTCCGTCTATGGCGTCATTCCTGCCAAGCGCATCAAGCACAAGCCGCTGGGCGAATGGAGCACCGAGGAAATCCGCGTGAAGGGCGACCACATCACCGTCATCGTAAACGGCGAGACCATCGTTGACGGCAACATCCGCGAGGCCTGCCAGGGACACAACGTGGCTCCCGACGGCAGCGACACGAACCCCTACACCGTGGACCATCGCAACCATCCGGGCATGTTCAACAAGACGGGCCACATCGGCTTCCTCGGCCACGGTGCCGGCATCAAGTTCCGCAACGTGCGCATCAAGGAACTGAAGTAGGCTGCACCTGCGGAAATGCCATTCCAAGCATAGCGAAGAATCTACATCCAATATTCACATTCAAAATCAAAAAAAGTTATGAAGAAAATCTTTATGGCAGCAGCCACCATCGCACTGATGGCCTCCTGCTGCGGAGAGAAGAAGTGCAACTGCGACTGCGACGCATGCAAGAACTGCGAACACAAGACCGAGGCTGTTGCTGCAGAGGAAGTTGTGGCTCAAATTGTAGAGAACGAGCAGTACGACCTCGCTCAGCTGAAGCAGGACGAGGAAGGCTACTACATCCTCTTCGACGGCTCGAGCCTCGACGGCTGGCGCGGCTATGGCCAGGAGGCAGTGCCCGCAAGCTGGGAGAACGACGGCGAGTGCATCCACCTGAAGGGTTCAGGCACCGGTGAGGCTCAGGCAGAAGGCGGTGGCGACCTGATGTTTGCCCACAAGTTCACGAACTTCACCCTCGAACTGGAGTACAAGATTAGCAAGGGCGGCAACTCGGGTATCTTCTATCTGGCTCAGGAAGCCAAGGATGCCAACGGCGAGATGCTCCCCATCTGGCAGAGCTGCTCGGAGTATCAGGTGCTGGACAATGCCAACCACATCGACGCACAGCTGGGCGTAGACGGCAACCGTCAGGCAGCTTCGCTGTACGACATGGTGCCCGCCGTACCCCAGAACGCCAATCCTTTCGGCGAATGGAACAAGGCCAAGATTGTGGTCTTCAAGGGTACTGTAATCCACTACCAGAACGACGAGAAGGTGCTTGAGTATCACCTGTGGACACCGAAGTGGAAGGAAATGCTCGACAACAGCAAGTTCTGCAGGGGCGGCGAGTTCCCCTACGCCTACGGCATGATGATTGACGAGGGCAAGGAAGGCGGCTACTTCGCTCTTCAGGACCACGGCGACGACGTGTGGTACAAGAACGTACGCATCAAGCTGATGGACTAATCTCCCTCCCCGCTTGACTCCAAACACGAAAGAAGGGCGTGCCTCCGCAACGGGCGCGCCCTTCTCGTGTATTCAACCTTCGCGTGAATGCTTACTTCTTGACGAAGATGGCAAGCAGTCCGGCGATTCTGCCGTATGCCTCTTTCATGCTGGTGTTTGCGATGAACGGTATGTCGCTGTTAAATTGGCCAATCATGCCCTCTACGGGATACCAGTGGTCACACTCCAGAGTCTCGGGGTTGATGCCGCCCTCGCCCCAGCCTTGACCGTCCTCGCTGCGTGCCGAATAAGCCTCTGTCCATTTCACTTTCAGGTAGCCGCCTTCGTAGGTGAAGGTGCCGACGTGACGCTCGGCCCAAGGCGTGATGATGAGTTCTATCTTGTTGCCATCAAGTTTCACTCCGGCGCGGACATACTTCTGGTTGCCTTGCATGTACCAGTGCCAAGTGCCCTGAATGTCCTTTGCCGGCATGCTGGGAGCCTTGCCGTTCTTGAACAGCACCACAGCCACCTTGTCGAGCGAGAAGTCGTCGGGATTGTCGGGCACAGTCTTCAACACGAGCGCACTCTTATCGTACAGGAACAGCACCTCTGCCTTGTGGGTGACTTGCTGTCCGTCTTCCTCCATAGTGTAGGTAAGTGTGTTCTTTGCATAGGTGTACTTGCCCTTAGAGCTGTTCTGCTCATCGTACTGGATGGTCAGCTCGTCCTTCGTGAACTTGTACGTCATACCATCGAACGACCAAGTGCCCACAAGGTCGCCTGACTTAGCTGGCGTGTCGCCGCCGTTCGTTTCGTCATCATCATCGCCGCATGCGGTCATGGTGAATGCTCCTGCAAGGCAGAAGCAGAGAGCCGCGAGGCTCCAGAATTTGTTCTTTTTCATACTTACTTTTTAATTAATTGGTTGAACAATGTTGTGTGTTTGATGCACAAAAGTAGTAGAAAAAGACGGAATAGCAGCTAACAAGAAAGGAAGAAAAGACTAACAAAGCACGTTACGTTAGTCTTTTTGCCATTCCATGCACGATGCAGGACGTTTTTATTCGCCTTGCGCGAGCCATTCGCGCGGTGTCATTCCAGTGAAAGACTTGAATGTGCGGAAGAAGGATTGTTCGTTCGAGAAGCCAGATTCGAGGCCGATGGTAATAATCTTCATGCCTGGATGGAGCCGCAGCAGTTCCTTGGCATGCCTTACGCGATAGCCGTTGACGAAGTGGGCAAAGGAGGTGTATTCGGGATGAGCCATGATACATTCGGAGATACTGCGACGCGAAATGCCGAGCGCCTCGGAGACATCGGCCACCTTCAGGTCGTTTTGCAAGTAAAGCTTTTTCTCTTCCATCAACTGATTGATACGCGACAACAGGTCTCCCTCTGTCTCGTCATCCTGCGGTTCGACTTCCTCCTCCTGCATTTCAAGCATGACCTCTTCGTGCCTTCTGTGAAGTCGCAAGGCAAGGAAGACACCAAGTGCGACAGCCACAGGCATCGTACACAGCAGCCACAGCCATTGGCCGAACGATGCCGTACCATCGTCCGTATGCGGCCCTATGCACAGCAAGCAAACACCGCTCTTCGGGGTGAAGTTGTTGTCGGTCACGCCACCAGCCATCGCGATGTCCCCCTCGTCGGTAACGACGGGCGTAATGTTGCCGAAACTCGTCTGCGGGTCGGTGTAGTAAAGTCGTGCTGGCAGGCACTCGTTGTCTGGGAGCGAGGGACGAAGCCGACCGTCGGGCATCAGCAGGGCGGCATACTCCACGGCGAGGACATAGAAGCGCAGCTCCCCGTCGCGCCCCACCAGATAGGCGCGCGTGGTCTTGCGGTCTACGGCAAGGAACATAAAAGAGATACGCCCCCAAGGACCTTCTGTCGGTGCGGATATGGTGGTGGGCAGCAAAGAGAGAATAGTGTCGCGCACAAGGACGATGGCTGCTTCTTCATTGCGGTTTAGGACTGGCATCAGGTAGGCATACTCGCCGGCAGCAGTGTCGCTGATACAAAAGTCGGCAGTGCGCTGCTCTGCCTGATTAATCATCGGACGCCACTCGGCCAGCAACTGCACATCGAAGGGGGCGCCATAGATGCGGTCCACGATGGTCGGGTAGTCATAGTTTTCGCCGCGCGTACCAATGTTGCCCATGATGATGGCATCGCCGTCGGAAGTCGGAAATATGAAAGGAAAACAACGTTGAAGGCTCACCTCGCGCTTGGTGGCGAAGTGCTGAGGTTGCCGGAATATCTCCGTACTGTCATGGTGATACCAGTTGCCTCCGATGGCAATCGTGCCGTCTCTCAGTTCGGCTGCTTGCGCAAAGACGCGCCGGATGTCCAGGCATCCGAATCCATCGAAGGTGTGTGCAACAGGGTCGTACCACTCCACATGATGTACTTGCCCGATACCCAGCGGTTTCTCGTGACCGGCACCCAGCAACACACGCCCTGAGCGGGTTGGCAGCGAGAAGCCATGGTCGTGGGCATAGACGGTTTCCAGCAGATGCCATTGCCCGTCGGACAGATACTCAGCCGTCGGGGTAGGCACGAAGCCCGAAGTGTGACCGCCCACTACCGTCAGCTCGCCGTTCACGAACAGTGTGTTGTGTCCGCCACGCGGCATGTTCAGGTCCGGCAGACGCTTCACCACGAGTTTCGTCATCATGCATGTATCAGCCACCTGATGACCGTACGCCTCGACAGCGGCCAGGCAGAGCAGCAATATCAGATAAGGTGGAAAGGTTCTTAGTTTCATTAGTCGCTTCTTGGAGATAAGTGTTGTCAGTGCATTCGGTCGCCATCACCATTTCTTGAGCAAAATGTCGGGATGGATGCGCAGATAGATGCCGAAGGAGAAGTTGAACTCCTGCGAACGCTTCTGTGTGGCGCTGTGCCCGAGCCACGATTGGTAGCCTTCGGCTTCGGCGCCCAGGACATAGTCGCGAGCGAAGGTATAGTGGTAGTCGGCACGCAGGTAGGCCGTCGTGATGCCTTTGTAGCTGGCATCTTCGCGCACGCTGATGGTGGAAAAGAAGTGGTTGCCATAGAGGCTGGCAAAATGGCGAGGCGCATGGAAGAGGCCGGCATGCAGGCCAATCCCGCACCGCATGGCGGCTTCTGCGTCGGCATGCACTGCCCATCCCGAGTCGAAAGGCCACTGGTGTCCACTCTGCTGATAGGTGGCCAGAAGGTTGGCTTCGGCACCGACATGGTGGAAGGCTCCTTGCGACATATTTCGACGAAGTCCGATGCCCAGCGAAGCATTCGACAATGTCTGCACACCCAGGGCGGTGGTGTCCTGTTCGCCGCCGCGATGCTGGATGACGAGTTGTATGGGGCTGTACCAATGGAGCTCGGCACTTGCATCGTTGTACAGCACTCGCCAGTTCGACCCGACGGTGAATGCCTCCTGATGCGAGTCTTCCTCGAAGATGTAGCTTTGCCAGTTGAGCCATGTATCAGCATGCAGATGAGGTCTGTCCCACAACAGCTGGAATCCCATCTCTGGGTCTTGCGACAAGTTCGTCTCGGCATTAAACAGCGGAGCGATGAATCCGTGCTGCTGCCCGCCATAGATGTCGCCCATGACGACGGTGAGGTGGCGGAAGCCTGCCCTGGCCCTGAACCAAGGCAATGCGTGAGCTCCACGCTGATATTGTGCGCCCTTCCATCGTCCGATGTCGTGATAGACATAGTTTGGATACTTGTTGGCGCCGTCGAAGATGAGTGCATGCACCCCCACCTCCAGTTCCACTCGCTCTATCGGCATGCAGACGAGCTTCGGTTGCAGCCAGAGCCCCGGCAAGCTGTAGCCCTTGGTTAGGCTGCTGCTGTTCTCGTTGTCGCGGAAGAACGAGAGGTTGTCGAGCGCCACTCGCAAGGTGCGCAGGTTGGCATTGTCCAAACGATAGTCGCTCGTTGCCAATTGCTCCCACATCTGCGAACTTGCGCCGACCGAGACGGTGAGGAGTGCCAGTGCAAATGCGAGGCGCCTCATCGCTTGCTACCTTTATATATTAGATAGCCAACGACCAGTACGCCGAGAACCAGCATCGCAATCTTCAGTTCGCCACTGTATTCCGCCACTTTCTCGTCGAGCTGTCCGCTGTAGTAGTGTCCGATGTACCACCCCATCGCGGCCAGGATGGAGTTCCACAGACCGGCTCCCAGCGCTGTGTACAGCATGAAGCGTCCCAAGCCCATGCGCGCCAAACCTGCGGGAATGCTGATGAGTTGCCGCACGGCAGGCACCAGTCGGCCTACGAAAGTGCCCAGTGCACCATGCTCGTCGAAGTATCGTTCGGCATGCTTCACCTTCTCCTCGTCGATAAGGCAGACATGCCCCAGCCGGCTGTTGGCAAAGCGATAGACGAGCGGACGACCCAGCCACAGCGCCAAACCGTAGTTGATAAGGGCACCGATGCAGGCACCCACGGTGGCAGCCACAACCACGAGGAATACATTCTGCTCGCCCGTCGTGGCGCACATATAAGCAGCGGGCGGCACCACCACTTCGCTGGGGAAGGGAATGAAACTGCTCTCGATGGCCATCAGCAGCATGACGACCCAATAGTTCAAGTGCTCGAGGCACCAGGCGATGAAGGGTATACTTTCCATTTAGTGCGTTTTTTCTTGTGCATGTCGGGCGGCGAAGGCCAATTGACGGCGCAAAGATACGACAAATTGTTTAAAGTGCAAAGTTTAAGGTGCAAGCTTTAAGGCATTCGCAATATTATGTATTACGGACTGTCCGGCTATACAGAGCGCCGCACCTGCTCCTGCGTCGTGTTGCAGGGGATTTTCCCACGCGTGGGAAAACTCAAGACGTCATGCCGCAACCGTCCTTCGCGCGCGCGATACCTTTATATATAGCGGCAGCAAAAACTGGCAGCGGAAGGTCAGCGGCTCAGCCGAATCCCCACCTCCATGATGTCGGGAAGCGTTTCGCACCGCATGAGGTGATGGATGCGCAGCTCGCCCTCCTGCCCGGCCGGCATGTGGAGTGAGCCTGCGGCAACCTCGTATTGGAGCAGATTGATGCCCTGCCCGCTGAGGCGTCCCTTCTCGTCACTCAGTCGGAGACACAGCGTGTCGCACGACCAGCCTTCGTCCGTCCCCATGCGATGTTCGATACCGAGCCACACTTCGCGCAGGGGGAAGCGATTGTGCAGGCGAAGGCCGACATAGAGGCTGCATTGTGCCTCGTCCTGCGCGGGCGGGAGCGGGAACACAAGCGTATCCGTGCGTCGCCATCCATCTTCGGGAACGGGGAGAAACGAGTGGACGAGCGCAGGTCGGCTGCACGCCAGGCAAAGGATCGGCAGCAGAAGGATGAGGTGGCGCAGACGGCCCATCTTCGTCAGGACGGCTGTTGCGGTGAGTCTTGCGAAGGCGTTTCCTCTGCCTTGGCCACTTCGCCGGGACGTTTGTTCTTCTTCTTTTTCTTCTTTTTCTTCTTGTCGAAGCGGTTCAGGTCCTCCTGCGTGGCCAGGTCGATGGGCCGGTCGGGCTGCTGATGTCCGCCCTCCTCGATGGTGTCGGGTTTCTCTCCGGCCTTGTTCATGGCGATGATCTCCTTGGCGCGTTCGGCGGTGATTGTCACGAGGTTGGCAGCGATGCGCTTGTCGGTCGAGTAGGTGACCAGGCCCGAGAGGATGTCCGTCTTGAAGAGGTGGTAGTCGCCCTCGAGGCTTTGCAGGACGATTTCCCTGCTTGGCAGGAAGGAGTTGGCCTCCATGTACTGATCGACTTCATAGTTGATGCAGCACTTGAGCTTGGCACATTGTCCGGCCAACTTCTGCGGATTGAGGCTAAGTCCCTGGAAACGTGCGGCGCCGGTGCCCACGCTGACGAAGTTCTTCATCCATGTAGCGCAGCACAGTTCGCGCCCGCAGGGTCCGAATCCTCCGATGCGTCCGGCCTCCTGGCGTACGCCGATCTGTCGCATCTCTATGCGAACATGGAAGGCTTCGGCCAGCACCTTGATGAGCTGGCGGAAGTCCACGCGCCCGTCGGCGATGTAATAGAAGATGGCCTTGTTGCCGTCGCCCTGATACTCGACATCGCCGATCTTCATCTCGAGCCCCAAGTCCTTGGCAATCTGTCGGCTGCGAATCATCGTCTCGTGTTCGCGCGACTTGGCTTCCTCGTACTTCTCCATATCGACGGGCCGCGCCTTGCGGTAGATGCGGCGCACCTCGTCGGCGCTCTTCAGGTTCGCTTTCTTCAGCTGCAGCGGCACGAGTTTGCCGGTGAGAGTGACGGTGCCGATGTCGTGCCCGGGGCTTGCCTCGACGGCCACGATGTCGCCCTTCTCGAGCGGCAAGCCGTTGATATTGTGATAGTATCCCTTGCGGGTATTCTTGAACTGCACTTCCACCAGGTCGGTCGACTCGTCGTTGCCGGGGATGTCGGCCAAGTAGTCGTAGGTGTTCAGCTGGCAGTAGTGGCCTGTGTGGGCGCCGCGTCGGCACAACCCTCGTCCGCCGCCACATCCATATTCTTGTTCCATAGTTACTTACTGTTTGAGGAGTATTATCATTTTCAGCGCAAAGTCGAAGAAGACCATGCGCGCATTTACATTCTGTTCGATGTCACGTTGGGCATCGCTGAGTTCGGCGCTGATGCCGATGACGTTGCGTTCGTTGATGAACGGCGCGAAGCGGGTGCTGAACTGACTCTCTTCCGTCGTCTCGAACGTCATTTCGGGGCGGTGGAAGTTGTAGATGAAGTTTTCCCTCACGAGCCGTTGGCAGTAGGTGAGCAGCCGTTTCTGTCGCTCGCGCCCCAGTTCGGCCACTGTGTCGGCCCACTGTCGGAGGTCGCGCACCTGGCGGCTGTAGCTCAGTCGCATGAGTTGCACGAAGAGGTCGAAGAACGTACGTTCCTCGTTTCCCGCCTGCATGCGGGCCAGCGCTGCAGTGTAGTTGCCTTGCGCCACATGGGCAGCCACCTGGGCCTCTTCCTCGGAAAGAGCGAATCGCTCAGTGAGTGCCTGCGCCACCTCGCCCTCGGAGAGTGCCGGTACCTGGATGCGCTGTACGCGGCTCTGGATGGTGCCCAGCACCTGGTCGGGCTCTTCGCTCACCAGCAGGAAGTGCGTCTTCGCGGGCGGCTCCTCGATGATTTTCAACAGCTTGTTGGCCGAATCGGCCTTCATCCGCTCGGGCAGCCACATCACCACCACCCGCCGTCCGCCCTGACTGGCCTTGAGCGCCAGCTTGCGTTGCAGGGCATCGCTCTCGCCCACGTAGTACATCACCTGCTGGTTCTCGGCCTTGATGTCGAGGAGCCACTCGTCGATGCCGAAATATACGTTGCGTTCCAGCTGTTCGCGCCACTGGGGCAGATAGTCGTCCGAGGTGGTGTTGTCCGTCGCCTTCTTTTTATAGACGGGAAACGAGAAGTGGAGGTCGGGATGGGCCCACTTGTCCGTCATCCGACAACTGGCACACGAGCCGCAAGGCCCGTCGGAATCGGAAGACTCGCACAGCAGATGGGCCGCAAAGGCCAGTGCCAGCGGCAACTTGCCTGCGCCCGTCGGTCCGCAGAACATCAGGGCGTGGGGGATGCGGTCTTCGGCCACCATCTGCCGCAGATGCTGCTTCGCAGCCTCCTGTCCTATGACATCGTTGTAGTGCATCTATGTACTGAACCTTCTCTTTGAGTGCGTAAAGTTACGCCATTTTTGCCGATTGTGCAAACAACAGCCGAAAAAAGCGCGAAATATTATCGAAGGAAATTTCCCGAGGTGCCGCAAACGGGAAAAAACACTTGCGCAAGTAGGGACGTTTGCTTGCGCAAGTAAAGGCCGACGCTTGCGCAAGCAGGAAGGGTTACTTGCGCAAGTGTTGGTTCTGCCTCATCACAAGAAATCCCCCGCCAGCGAGAGGCGGGGGACTTTTTATGAGGTGCGGGATAATCTTCGCAATCGGATGGTGCAAGCAGTTCCTGCATCAGCGGAGCTTGTCTTGCAGGCTTGACCTGCGCTGACTTGTTCAGCGGTTGAACCGATAACCCAACGTAATCTGGATAACACGGTGGCGGCTATCGTCGTCCTCGTCCTCGTCAAACTTCGTCAGACCGAGAATGTAACGGGCATCAAATACCACATTCTTGTGTTCGAAGGAGATGCCGAAGGGGATGCCGAAGTCGAACGACTTCATCGTAATGCCTATATCGGACAAACCGGTAGTCACGCTCCGTCCTCCGGAAGCCGCCTTGTACTTGTCGACGACATTGAAGCCGGGCTGAATGCCCGCCTTGAGAGCCAGCCCCTTGTATAGATACACGTTGGCTAAGATGGGGACATTCAGGTAATCCGTCTTGAGGGTTGCCGTAACACCGCTGGCTTCCTGCTTGGCTCCCTGCATCGAGTAAAGGATGCCGTAGGAGAGTCCCAAGTATTGTGACACTTGATTTTGTATTTCGATACCGCCCACTACGCCGACGCGCGGGTCGGAACCTTGGCCATGAGTGATGTTAGCAATGTTGATACCCAACTTGGGCTGTATACTCACCGAACCTGCCTCTGGCTGTGCCGAGCATAGAGCCGTCGAGCAGAGGAGAACGAGTGATACGAATGCTTTCTTCATAGCAGCAATTGCCTTACTTCACGCTGAACTTATACACCGTCTGAGTGTCGTACTTCTCGCCGGGCTTCAGCACCGTCGAGGGGAACGAGGGCTGGTTGGGGCTGTCGGGATAGTGCTGCGTCTCGAAGCAGAAGGCCGAGCGACGGGGATACTTGACACCCTTCTTGCCTACGAAGCTGCCGTCGAGGAAGTTGCCGGCATAGAACTGCACACCAGGCTGGTCGGTGAACATCTCCATGACGATGCCGCTGTTGGGGTCGTAGATGCAGCCGAACGGAGCAGCCGGGTCGCGGTCGGGACGCAGGATCCAGTTGTGGTCGTAGCCGTTTCCGTTGGCAATCTGCTCATTGTCGGTCTTGTCGATGCCTTCGCCCACAACGGCGGGAGTGCGGAAGTCGAAGGGCGTTCCCTCAACCGGCAGTATCTCGCCAGTGGTCAACACGTTGGCATCCACTGCGGTAATCTCATTGGCATCGAGCTGCAGGATCTCGTCGAGGCAGTCCTTCGAGCCGTCGCCACTCAGGTTGAAGTAGCAGTGATTGGTCAGGTTGAGCACCGTCGCCTTGTCGGTCGTAGCCTCGTAACGGATGGCCAGAGCATTGTCCTCGCTCAGGGTGTAGGTCACCTTCACGTTGATGTTGCCGGGGAAACCGTCCTCGCCGTCGGGGCTGAAGGTAGTGAACTCGAGCGTCTTGTCATCCACCTTGTTGCCCTGCCAGATGCGGTTGTGGAAGGCAATCGGGCCTCCGCCGTGCAGGCAGTTCCCATTGTTGTTGGGGATGAGTTGGTACTCCTCACCGTCGAGCGTGAACTTGCTGTTGCCGATGCGATTGCCGTAGCGGCCGATAAGGGCGCCGAAGTTGCAACCATCGGCACCGTACTTCTCATAGTCGGCAATGTTGTCGTGTCCCAGGCAGACGTCGGTCATTACGCCATCCTTGTTGGGCACCATGATGCTGACGATGCGTCCGCCGAAGTTGGTGAAACACACCTCCATACCTGCCTCGTTCTTGAGGACATAGAGCTGAGTGCTGTCCGTCTGGAAGTCGGCGGGATTGAGGCCCGAAAGGGTGAGTTCGGGTTCGCTGGCCGTAGTGTTGGCCTTCTGGCCGCAGGAGGCCAGACTCAAGCCTGCTGCAATGGCGAGGCTTGCAAGAATCAATTTCTTCATCTTTTTGCTTTGTTTTAATGTGGTTCTTAGTCTTATCCTTATCCGATTTTTGTCATTTGCGCTGCAAAATTACACTTATATTTGCAAGAATGAAAGAAAAGTGAGAAAAAAATAACGGTTTACGCACGAAGTCTCGAAATAAAAGCGTAAATTTGCATACCTTTAACAATACTAAGCAAGACAACAATGAGATACAGGAGATTGATATTCCGCTGTGTGATAGCTACGATAGGAGCACTTGCTGCAGTGGCATGCAAGGAGTCAGTTGACACGACAGCGCGATATGTATTCAAGACAAACACGGTGCTCTCCTACCTGGAGAAGCACGAGGAGTATACGGAATACGTGAATCTGATGAACCTGGTGAAGGTGGGCATGATGAGCAACTCCACCGTGGCCCAGCTCATGAGCGCGCGCGGGAACTATACTGTATTTGCCCCGACGAACGACGCCATCCACAACTACCTGCTCCACCTCGTGGAGGAAGGACTCATTGCCGAACCCTCTTGGGACGCATTCACGGACAGCATCAAACTGGACTCCATCCGCAGGATTATCGTCCACAACTCGATTCTCGACGGCGGCGACGACGTTATCTATGAAATAGGTAGCTTCCCGACGGCTGACAATGCCGAGATTGCCATCAGCAACATGAACGGACGCAAACTGACCGTCCACTACATCGAGAACGAGCCGGACAGCATCTACATCGATGGCGACTGCCCCATCAACGACCGCAACCGCGACATCTTCGTCCTGAACGGCATCATCCATCAGATGGAGAAAGTCATTGCCCCCACCATCATATCGCTGGGAGGCAAGTTGCGCGAAGTGCTGGATGCGCAGAAGGGGCCCTACCTCGTCACGGCACGCTGCATCATGGCCTGCGGCTATATGGACACACTGGACGCTGTGCGCGACGAAGTCTATGAACGTCTGCGCCTGTCCGGCGTACTGCCCGAACGCACCAATGCCTCGGCCGCCGGCCTCGCCTCGGTGAGCGGAGGCTTTGCCTACGCACCGGAGCATCGCAAGTACGGCTTCACCATCTTCTCCGAAACCGACGACTGGTGGGAGGAGCAACTGGGCAAACCGGCCAAGGACATCACGCCCGAGGACGTGAAACAGTGGGTCGTGGACAACGAGTGCTACCCCGACGCAGTGAACGACGAGAACTATCTGGACGAGAACAACGTGCTCAACCAGTGGATTTCCTATCACATCCTGCCATATCGCCTGTCGGCCGACCGTCTGGTGATTCACTACAACGAACAAGGCTACTACGAACCGAGCCATCCCTCGTCGTACACGATTCCCGTGGCCGAGCATCTGGTCACCTTGGGCAAGCGTCGCCTGCTCCGCCTCTACGAGAGCCGCGAGAGCAACGGTGTGTACCTGAACCGCTTCCCGAAGCTGAACAACGGGCGCAAGGAGAACGGCCACGAGGCTTACTGCCTGCCGTCGCGCGTTGGATGCCGCGTGGACAAGGACAATCCGCTGGTGGGTCAGTACAACATGGAGAACGGATTCATCTACAGCATCGACGCACCACTCTCATACAACGACAGCGTGCGCAACAACATGGCTCGTCAGCGTATGCGCTACGAGGTGATGAGTTTCTTCCCCGAGGCAATGAACAATGACATTCGCCGCATGCCTCTCACCGCTCCGAAATACCAATACGTCTGGATTTACGACGACAGCCAGTACAAGTACTTTGAGAATATGAGCATCAACGAGAGCTCCACCTTCGTCTATTTCAATGCTTACGCTGCAGGATGGGGCAGCAACCAGGGCGACGAGTTCAAGGGCGTGGGCCGCTACGAGGTGGTGCTGAAGTTGCCGCCTGTGCCTCGCCGGGGAACCTACGAACTGCGCTATCGTGTGCTGGCTACTACAGCCCGCGGTGTGGCTCAGCTCTACTTTGGCGACAACCTGAGCAACCTGCCCGTGGTGGGCATCCCGGTGGATCTCGTACTGTGCGGCGATGCTTCCCGATGCGGTGAATCGGGCGTACGCAGATGTGCCTGGGAACCAGAGACAGGCGACGAGGACTACGATGCCGAAATTGACAAGCGCATGCGCAACAATGGCTTCATGAAGGGCGAATATGGTGTATGGAACGGCTCGACCATTTGCCGCGCCGACGGCTACAAACACATTGTGCGCCACCTTGTAACCCGTCAGACGATGGATCCCGACAAGACGTACTACATCAAGTTCAAGTCGGTGCTCGACTCGGACAGAAAAGAGCTTTACCTCGACACCATCGAGCTCTGCCCGAAGGAAGTGTATGACAATCCTGAGACACCCGAAGATATTTGGTAGACTACAAGCCAATATTAAGCATACAGAAGCGGCAAACACGCAAAAATAGTACCATGTATTAAAAAAAGAAGACGAAAGTGTTCGCTACATGAAAATCTTTTTATAACTTTGCTGCGAGAATAAAAAAAAAAGACGATATGAGATTAACCCATCATCTGCAAAAGGTCTGCTTCGCGCTCCTCGCGACGGCAGGCCTTATTGCTTGTTCAGAGAAAGTGGATACGTCAGCAAGGTACGTATTCAAGTACGACACCGCGATGTCCTACCTGTCGCGGCATGAAGCCTATTCCACCTATGTGAGCCTGCTTGGCAAGGTACCAGTGTCCGTCGTCAGCTCCAGCACCGTCGGCCAGCTGCTTAGTGCGCGCGGCAACTACACGGTGTTCGCCCCGACAAACGAGGCCATCCAGAAGTATCTCGAGGAACTCTGCGCCGAGGACTCCACGATACTCCCCACACCTTCGTGGGACGCCTTCGTGGACAGTACGAAACTCGACTCCATCCGCAAGGTCATCGTCTATAACTCGATTATCGACGGTGCCGACGAGGAATTCTATGAAATCGCACGCTTCCCGCAGAAGGACAAGGAAGAGTTCCCTCTGGCCAACATGATTGACCACAAGCTCTCCGTGCACTACATTACGGCCTACCCCGACAGCATCTACATCAACAACGACCATCCCCTCAGCATCACCGAGCGCGACATCATGTGCCTCAACGGAGTAATCCATCAGGTGGGCAAGGTGATTGCACCCAAGGACATCTCTGCAACCAGCTATATTCAGGAAGCGCTGGACAAGCAGAAGGACGGCTTCCTGGTTGCCTTCCGCGTCATTCAGGCATGCGGATTGATGGACACACTGAGAGCCATTCGCGACGAAGTGTATGAGGACCTCTACCAGCGTGGACTTATCGAAGACCTGCAGTGCATGACCTGCTGGGGATTCGCCGAAGGCAGCGTGGGCTATGCTCCGCAGCACCGCAAGTACGGCTTCACCCTCTTCCTTGAGCCCGACGACTTCTGGCGTTCCCAGGGCATCGACCCGAAGAGCCCCACGCTCTTGCAGGAACTCTGCAAGTGGATTCAGGACAACCACCAGTACTCCAACGAGGATGTCTTCGTGACCGACGAGAACTACGCCAGCGAAGACCATCTGCTCTACCAGTGGATTACCTACCACATGCTGCCCATGAAGATTCCCATCGACCGACTCGTCATCCACAACAACGAGTTCGGATACACAACCTCGAACCCCTACAACTACACCATCCCCGTCTATGAGTTCTACACCACGATGGGCAAGCGTCGTCTGTTCAAGATTATCGAGACGAAGGAGAGCAACGGAATCTACATCAACCGTTTCCCCAACCTCAGGGACGGACGCAAGGAGGACTACCACGAGGACAGCTGCGATCCCGACAAGGTGGGAGCACACATTCTCACGGCCAGCGAGCTCACGAACACCACCGATATGGTGAACTGCAACATCTATCCTCTCGATGCACCCATATCCTATAACGACGACGTTCGCGACAATCTGGCCAAGCAGCGCATCCGCTTCGACGGCATGAGCTGTATGCCCGAGGCTATGAACAACGACATACGGAAGAAGAAGGCTACCGACGAACGCTATCAGCATGTCTATATCCCCTGCACTTCCATCTACAACTATTTCGAGAACTTCAAGCAGAACGATGACACCAAGTTCGTTTATTACAATGCATACGGCTACGATTGGTGCAACCTGAACGCTGACGAGATGAAGGCTGTGGGTCACTTCGAGATTACCATCACCCTGCCGCCCGTTCCGCGTCGTGGCACCTACGAGTTCCGCTACTGCGTGCTTGCCAACGGTAACCGCGGTGTGCAGCAAATCTACTTCGGTACCGACCTGAACAACCTGCCCGTAGCAGGTATTCCCCTCGACCTGACGAAGGGCCTCAAGAGCAGCTCCCACCGACAGTTCTTCGGCTGGGAGGATGACACGGGCGACGAAGACTTCGACGCCGAGGTGGACCACCGTCTGCGTAACAACGATGTG
>JAILBW010000064.1 GCA_024680695.1 Bacteroidaceae bacterium | reverse complement strand
AAGCCTACATAAAGCCTACATAAGCCTACATTATTCCTACATACTTCATACATAAATGGGGAGGGAGTCCGAATGTAGGTTTTATGTAGGCTTATGTAGGCTTTATGTAGGCTTTATGTAGGCTTGAAATTTTACAACTTTTTGTACTACAGAAATTTACAGGCATTTTATGTAGGCATGTAGGCTGTTTGGTCATTTTCAAAAAAAATTTTCGTCAAAAATGGCCCGACATTTCAGCAAAAACTTGCGCAAGTAAAGGCAATTACTACAGCAAGTAAAGGCTCATACGACAGCAAGCAGAGGCGGTTACGACAGCAAGCAGAGCCTCATGCGGCAGCAAGTAGAGCCTCATGCGGCAGCAAGTAGGAGACGGAGCATTGACCATTGAACATTGAGCATTGAACAATGAACATTCTTCAACACTCGCTTTGCGAGCAGAAGCGGCAAAGCCGAGCGGACCATTGAACATTCTTGGACAAGCCAAGTGGCAGAGCTGAACGAGCAAGACCGCTGCCAGCGTAAATGTTCAGGCAATCCACGCCCTTGCTCTCAATCTACATCGTAGTAGAACTGTGCGGAGCGATAGGCTGGCTGCGACAGAAGATGGGCCTGAATCTGACGCAAACGCTGGCGCACGACTGCCATCGAAGCTTGCAGCTCCACCTTGAGCAGAAGGTTACGGATGTGCATCTGCTGGACGCGGGAGACAGTAGGCGTGTCGGGGCCCATCACACGCTCGCCGAACACCTGCCGCATCAGGGCTGCGGCCTCGGCGGCCATGCGAGCGACAACACCCTCGTCGCGATGCTTCATAAAGACGTAGAAGAGGCGGCAACAGGGCGGATAGTTGAAGAGTTCGCGCTCGCGTATCTGTTCGGCATACATCGATGCGTAGTCGTGCGACACTACTTGCCGGATGATGGGCGACGTGGGAGCGTAGGTTTGCAGGACAACGCGTCCCTGCATCTGTCGTCGTCCGGCCCGACCTGCCACCTGAGCCATCATCTGGAAGGCACGCTCGTGGCTGCGGAAATCGGGCATCGCGAGCATTGTGTCTGCATTCAGTATGCCGACAAGCGATACATGCTGGAAATCGAGTCCCTTGGTGACCATCTGTGTGCCCACAAGGATGTCCGTGCGGCCACGCTGGAAATCGTCGAGCAATTGCTCGTAGCCCGTACGGCTGCGCGTCGTGTCAAGGTCCATGCGAGCGATACGCGCCTCGGGGAACAGACGTTCCAGCCCGTCCTCGATGCGCTCCGTACCGTAACCGCGACTTTGCAGTTCGTGGCTCTGGCAGTTGGGACAGACCGAGGGAATGGGATAGCTGGCACCGCAATAGTGGCACGTAAGTGCATGCTGGCTGCGATGAAGCGTGAGCGTAACATCGCAGCGCGTACAGCGAGGCACCCATCCGCAAGTGTGGCACTCCACCATTGGCGAAAAGCCTCGACGGTTCTGGAAGAGGATGACCTGTTCGCGACGTTCGAGCGTCTCGCGCATCAGCGACAGCAAACGAGGACTGAAGGGGCCGCGCATGAACTTCTTGCGTTGCTGTTCGGCAATATCCACCACCTCTATCTCGGGCAGGCGGACATCGCCATAGCGCGTTGTGAGCGAGACGAGGCCATACTTTCCGGACATCGCATTGCGGTAGCTCTCGAGGCTGGGTGTGGCGGTGCCTAACAGGGTGTGCGCCCCACATTGGTGCGCCAGCATGAGGGCCGTATTGCGTCCGTGGTAGCGCGGCGCCGGCTCCGTCTGCTTGAAGCTGGTTTCGTGCTCCTCGTCGATAATCACCAGCCCGAGTCGGCGGAAGGGCAGGAAGACACTACTGCGCACACCCACGATGATGTCGTAGGGTTCGTCGGAAAGCATTTTCTGGTACAGCTCGACACGCTCGGCATCGGGATAGCGCGAATGGTACACCCCAAGGCGGTCGCCGAAGACGCGCTTCAGGCGCTCCGTGAGTTGCACCGTGAGTGCAATCTCAGGAAGCAGGTAGAAGACCTGGCGTCCCTCGTTGAGCGCCTCCTGTATAAGATGGATGTAGAGTTCCGTCTTGCCGCTGCTCGTCACGCCATGCAGAAGGCACACATCATGAGTCTGCCACTGCGTGTGTATCTCGTCGAAGGCCCGTTGCTGAGCCTCACTCAGTTGTGGCAACAGTATCTCGCCCAATGCGCAGCCAGAGGTGATTCGTCCCACCTGCTTCTGATAGACATCAAGTACGCCCCGCGAGCGCAGCGCCGACAGCACGGACGGTGTGCAGCCCGAGGCTTCGAGCAGTTGCTGACGCGTTACCTCCTTGAGCAATTGCGGATTGCGCATGGCCAAGGCTGCCGACAGGACGCTCATCTCGGCATAGCATAGCAGGAGGCGGGACTGTGCCGGCATGCGTTGCATCGACGCGAGAAGAGTATTCAGTTCGCCCTCGTCGAAGAACGCATCGGAGATGCGCACACAAGTCACCGTCTTGGGCTTATACGTACGGCGCACCTCTTCCTTCATCAGCAAAGTGCCCTGAGCAAGCAACTGCCTGACGGGCGGCAAGATGTGGTGGATGCCTGTGGAGTGCTGCAGTTCGGAAATCGTCTGTTCGGGCTGATGAGAGAGTGCGTCAAGGATAAGCGCCACAGCTCCCCCGCGACCCTCGGCGCCCGAGGACTCGGCCGACGAAGCATCTGCATAGTCGGGGCTGAGCATCACCTTGCTCTCGCTCTCGAGCCGCATGCCACCGGGGAGCGCCGCCTTGCTCACCTCGCCCAGCGTGCAGAGGTAGTATTCGGAAATCCATTGCCACAAACGCAACTGGGCGGGCAACAACACGGGCTGCTCGTCCAGTAATTCCATCACCTCGCGGGTGGCATAGTCAGGTTTGTCGTTATGAAGCCGTACGACAACGGCACTATAGAACTTGCGTTTGCCAAAGGGCACAATTACCCGACATCCGACCCGCACCTGCGGGGAAAGACCCTGCGGCAAGGCATACGTGAAGGTGCCTTCGAGCGGCAAGGGCATGACGACGTCGGCATAAGTGTCCATGCGTTCATCGACGTTGGCGGCGGGCACTGACGCTGGGCGCACTGCTGCCTGAGCTCTTCGAGGTCGAGGCGGTGCGGCCCGTGCGGCGTCGGCTGCTGGATGCCTCGGGAGCCTCGGCCGAAGCCTTCTCCACGGAAGCAGGTGCTGTGCGGCTCTTCTTGCCGGTGGCCGGTGCAGTAGCCGTCGAGTCGGACGGCTCCTCGCGAGTGCCCCACACACCATCCTCAAAGTCGGTGAGTTGCTTCTCTATCTTCTGCTGCTCAGCACTCATGGCAGAGTCTGTCTCGCAGTAGTTGGCGAGCACGCGGCCCTGCAAGTTGTTGGTCTTGTAGATCTTGCCCTCATAATGGTGCATAGTGAAAAAGTCGTCGGCAGTCATGCGCGAGACATTGTTCAGGTTGCTTCCCATCATAGGCAGCTTCGTCAGATAGGGCGCCACATCGTCGTACTTCACCCAGAAGAGCGGGAAGGCCGTGGCCTCGCCGCCGAACTCGTCGTCGCCACGCATCAGTATGGGGCACAATGCCGTAACGCGCGTCGAGAAGGTGCTTGTACGCTGGTCGAAATAGACACTCTCCTTCAGATAGTAGCGTGTGGCTTCGGCACTCGGCACATCCACATCGGCCACCGTAATCCTGCCGTTTGCGTCCTCGTCGTAGAGGATGGAGAAGCGGTCGAGCATATCCCTCACCGCAAGGCGATCCTTCTCGTCGAACGACTCGTTGCCATCCAGCTTGTAGGCGTAGGCCGTCAGTCGGCCCGTCAGTATGAGACGGAATATGTAAGTGAAGAGGTTCACCTGTCGTCCGATAGGCTCCACCGGATAGTACATGGGCGCGTTCTTGTCCTTCATCAGGTCGAGCTGGCGATAAATGTCGCGTTTCCATACCACATCCTCGGGCATGGAGGCCGAAGTCGGGAACTGCAAGGTTGCACGATCTTTGCCCGTTGTACTGCGCGAGCTGGACGACGACGAACTGGATGTCGAAGAACTGGGCGCTGCCGCACTGGCTGTCGACGGATTGGCCGCTGCATTACTGGTAGTCACACGTCGCTTGGCCGGCTGGGCTGCGATGGAGAGACAGCAAACCACAGACATCAGGCAACAGACTGTCCTGGCGAATGATATGCTTCGAACTTTCATTGTTTCCATATTATTATAAGGTGTCTATTCTTACTTCTTTTTGGTTATAAGTTGAAAGCTAAGAGTTAAGCAACCTTGTCCCTCGAACTCTTGCGCTCGGCTTTGCCGCTTCGCCTTTAGTGCGAAGAACCTTTGAACTCTTGAACTTTTTGAACTCATGAACTTTTTGAACTTACGAACTTTTTGAACTCATGAACTCTTTTACTTTATAATCACCTCCATAGCTCCGCTCAACGTACGCTCTATGCCGTCGGGGCCTTTTGCCTGGACGTTGGTGATATAGAAGCGCTTGTTGCGAGCAAGTCCACGAATCTGTCCCTTCTGCTGGTCGGAGAAGTGGGCACCGTTGCTCTTGTAGGGCACGGCGTTACCCATGGCATCGTAGAAGACAGTCTCGAAGCCCAGCACCTGGAACGCGATGTTCAGCAGGCCGTCGTCGATGGCTGCCCCGATGCCGTCGGTGTTCACAAGCACCTGCTTGCTCAGGCCTCCGCCATCGAAGTGTTCCTCGGCACCATTGGCATCGGTATAGGCGATGAAGGGCTTCGGATCGGGCAGCTTGCGCACACGGAAGGTGAACTTGCCCATCTCCTGACTGCGCCCATCGTGCTGAGCATGCACCGTAATCACCGCATTGTCGCCGGGATTCGACGGACGGGCAATGAAGTGTCCGTCGCCCTTTGGTGTGAGGCTTCCGCCTGTCATCGTACAGCTTATCTGGTTGCGCGGCACGCCGGGCACGCTGACACTCATCGGGTTGTCGTAGCCGGCATAGAGAACATTCATGATGTCGGCACTCACGGTAGCGCTCGGAGCCACGACTGTATATTTCTGCGAGAAGTCGCGGCGGACGGTCTCGCCCGAGCCGTCGAGCATCTCGATATAGCCGTTCAGCGTGAAGTCGCCCGTCGAGTTGCATACTGTCTCGTAGATTCCCTTTTCGCTCTGAATCTGTTTGCCTCCCACATAGATAGTGGGCCGCTGGGTCGTATCCACAGCCGCCATGAAGATTTGCGCGCTGAAGCGTCCGCCCTGCACAACGGTCTGGGAATTAGGGATGACGTAGGCTTCGAGCAGATTTACGCGCACATCCTTCACATCGACATTGTTTATGAGCGTATGAAGCACCTCGCTCTCGGCATGGCGCACGTCGTTCTGGAGTTTCGTGAGCAGGGTGACGGCAGCTGCCGTAGGCATATTCTCGAACATGTATTCCTGCCAGTTCTTGCCAAGTAGCTGTCCCTTCAGAGGCACCTCGGTGTTCAGGTTGCTGCTGATGACTTCCTGCTTCTCGGGGTCGGTGAGCATGCCCACGATTTGCTCTCGGTAGCTGTTGATGCGCGTATAGAGTTCCTTGCCGCGCCCCTTGGTGGGAGACAGCATGACCTGCGTACTGGCCTCGAGGTCCTCACGATTCTTGATGTCCTCCACATTGCCGTCCTTGCCGTCGCTTTCCTTCACGATGGCAATCTTCAGTTCGTCGGCCAAGTTGTAGAGCGAATCGCTGATGCTCTTGACATACTGCGCCTTGTCGTACCAAGTCTTCACCTTGGCTGGGTTCGACTTCATCTGCTTGTCGAAGTCGGCATAGATGCCCTGGTTGACCTTATTGGCATTCTGCGTGGATTTGTTCAAGCCGTCAGAAACCAACGAGAAACCATTCAGTACGTCGCTCGACACGTTCAGCGCGAGCATGGCCAGGAGGACCAGGTACATCAGGTTTATCATCTTCTGGCGGGGCGAAATCCGTTTCTTCTGTATTGGCATCTTCTTCGAAGAGTTTTAGGTGTCGGGTATTACTGTTTGCGGCACATTCAGTCGTTCTCCTGCACGGAAGCTGCAGCTGAGGCTGGCCCCATGTTCACGGTAAGTGCCTTTATCATACGGGCATAGACGTTGTTCAGTTCCTCGATCTGCTGCGCCATGCGTCGTGTTTGCTCGTCAATCTGCTCGATGGTGCTCACCTGCTTGCTGATGTTACGCAGCTGCAGCTCATAGACAGTAGCGATGCCGGTAAGCGTGCGGTTCAGGTTCTCCATCTCCTCGCTGTCGGTGCTCATACGTGCAGCCTGTTCCTTTACGCGGACGAGCACCTCGGTCAGTTCGGTGAGTTCCTTGGCATAGTTCGTCACAGCCTCTTCGATGGCCTGCGGATCGGTGGCCTTAATGCTGTTCGGGTCGATGCCTGCTCCGCCACCATTCAGCTGACTCAGAGCCAACTGTGCCTCGGCAGCAGCCTGTCCGGCGGCAGCCAGATTGGCAGCAGCAGCACTCAGTCCCGTACCTGCAGCAAGCGCCTCGGGATCGATGTTGCCCACAGGAACTCCGCCGCTGATGACCGGCGAGCCGGCTACAATCGGACCGCTCACTACGGGGCCGCCTGCTACGACTGCACCCTCTGCCGGCACACCACCAATGACGATGGGGCCCTGCGGCACCTCGGCTCCTTCGGGCAGCGGAGTGCCACCACCTGCTACGACGACGGTCTGCCCGCCGCCTGCTGCAGCATTCTCGTTGCTTGGTACCTTCTCATAGGTCTTCTCGAAGCCTGATATGAAGAACACAAAGACTTCGGTTATCATGCTGACGAAAAGTATCGTGTTTGCTCCGGGAATGTGCGTAAGCTTGAATAGTGCACCCAAAACCACGACGGCTGCGCCCCAGCTGTAGGCGTAGTTCATAAACACTTGACCGGATGGCGAGTCCATCCACTTTTGCAGTTTTGCTATTGGATTCATCGTGAGACTACTTTTTATTTACTTCTGATTACTCCGATTATTCTGAATTACTTCGAGAGAGGTGATTCACCTTCTCTGCTTGCGGGCGCTTGCTGTGGCTGACGGACGCGACGACTTGCCCTTCGCCATTGCTCCGCCCTTGTCGTTCACCATTGTGCGCACACAGCGGAAGCCCACATAGCTTCGCGGCTGGTTCTGATACTCGTAGGCACGCCAAGCGCTGCGTATCATGCTCTCGGGGTCCTTCCACGAACCTCCGCGCACACTCTTCTTCTTCAGCCGGTAGGGGTCTTCCTTTGCGGCGTTGTAGCGAAGCTCGGGGTTCATGTCGCTCATGCTTTCGACCCCCGACTCGGTATATACGGTGCTGGTCCATTCGGCCACGTTTCCGGCCATGTCATAGAGGCCGTTGCTGTTGGCGCTGAAGATGCCGCACTTGCTGGTTATCAGGCTGCCGTCCTTGGTGTAGTTGCCCCGGTCGGGCTTGAAGTTGGCATAGAAGCATCCCTTGTCGCTCTTCACCTCTCCACTCTCCCAAGGGAAGGGATTGCCTTCCTTGCCGCGGGCGGCAAACTCCCATTCGATCTCGCTGGGCAGGCGGAAGCGCTGTATCTGCTTGGCATATCCGCCCAGTCCCTTGATGAGGAAGTCGGTGCGCCAGGCGCAGAAGGCGTTGGCCTGCTCCCAAGTGATGCCCACTACGGGATAGTCGTCGAAGGCAGGATTCGAGAAGTAGAGCTTCATGTAACGCTCGTTGTCGGCATTGGCGAAGTCGTTAACCCAGCAGGTCGTGTCGGGATAGATGTTCACAATGTACGTATTCAGAAAGTCCCACGGCCCGGAGAGCGGACGCGTAATGGTCTGACGCACAATCTTTCCCTCGTCGTCGATCCATGCAGTATCCTTGCTGATGATCACCTGCTCGTTGCTCACCGCATGATCGGTGTTCAGGTCGCGTTCCTCGGGATTGAGTCGATAGCGGCGCTGGGCGGCTGCGGCATAGTCGTATATCTCATAGCGATAGTTGAGCTGGCTGGCGTCGAGCATCTTGGTGCCATCGATGGGATGGGTGACGTAGAGGCTCTCGATGGCGCGCTGTTCGTCCTCGTTGGCACGCTTCCAGGGGATTGCCTTGCTCCAGTTCAGATGGGGAGTGATGGGGTTTCCCTCCTTGTCTTCCTCGATCTTGTATGTCTCGTCGCCACCGAAGGCGGGGTCGGCCAGGCGCTCGCGGATGATGCTGTCGCGCACCCAATAGACAAACTGGCGGTACTTGGCGTTGCTCACCTCCTTCTCGTCCATCCAAAAGCCATCGACGCTGATGTCGCGGGCAGGAAAGTCGGTTCCCCACAGGGAGTCGTTCTCCTCGAGGCCCACCTTGAGCGAGCCCTTGTGGATGGCCACCATGCCATAGGGCGTGGGTTCGTTGTACGCAGCACCCTTGATACCCGTAAGCTCACCACCCGTGGCATTGGCCGAGGAGGAGCCCATACAGGCGGTTAGCGTCATACAGCAGAATGTCGTCACCGCTATTAGCAGACTTTTTGTCTTCATACGTTTGGTTTTGTTCTGTTCTTTCGTTTATAGTAGTCGCACACTCTTGTGCATGTTCTTTCCTTTCTTGAAGAGGTTCAGGTCGGTCTGGTAGCCGAGCACCAGCTCGTGGCTGCCGTGCAGCGCGCCGATGCCGGTAGTGTACATCTCGTAGGAGTAGCCGATGTTCACACCATGGAAGGTGAATCCCAGCAGCACCGCCACACTATGTCTGGGACTGTACATCAGTCCGCCGTACATCCGGCCTTTCTCTCCGTCGTATTCGAGCCGGGCCGTCACGTCGCCGCGCCAGTCCAACAGATCAGTGCGCAGGAGGGCATCGCCGCACAACTTGAACTGCGGTTGGCGGAAACGATAGACGTAGCCTCCCGAAAGACACATCACGGGGTCGAGCGACACCTTGTAAAGTTTGTCGTCGCCCATGGTCATAGACGGGCTCAGGCAATGCATTGCGCTCACGCCCGCGTACCATATACCTTTATATATATAGCGCAGGCCGACGTCCAGGTCGAAGGCGTTGCCCGTCACCTGACTGCTTGCAAAGCACGGGTCGTTGGTGTCGTTGACATCGAGTTTCGAGCCGTCGAAACCTTCGTTCAGCAAGCCGCCTCTGACGCCGATGCTCATTCGTCCGCCGAAGAGCTTCTGATGGTAGACATACTGGACATACATGCGCTTCGTGCTGAAGAGCGCCGCCTTATCGTTCATAAAGCCAATCCCCACGCCATGCGCAGGACCGAGGAAGAAAGCCGGCAAGTCGGCTCCTACATACATCGTGGCCGGCGCATTCTCGAAGCCCGCCATCTGCATGCTGTAAGCCCCCTGCACATTCAGCAGTCCGTCCGCGCCCGCCACTGCGGGGTTATAGAAGGACTGCAGCGCCCATGAATTAGTGAACGCCACGTCGAACTGTGCCCTTGCTGACAAGGAGAGCAGTAGCATCCCTATACAGAGCAGTCTTTTCATCCTACATAGAATAACGCACCCAGCCTGCTATTTATTGTATCAGGCAAGAGTTTTTTCACTTTTTCGCCCAAATTCTGATAAGTTGCCGCGAAGACGGAGGAAATGTGCAGCAAAAAACGTTGCGGAATGCAGCAATAGTCCCAGCATCCAGCTGAGAATGCACCGGCATCGTCCTGCCATGATATCTGCAGCATCCTAAGCAAGCCCCTCCGCCTGCTTGCTGTCGCATCCGTCTCTGCTTGCTGTCGCATCCGTTCCTGCTTGCTGTCGCATCGGTCTCTGCTTGCTGTTGCAATCGCTCTTGCTTGCGGAAGCATTGGCAGCACCGTCTCCAACCCTTTCGACGGACAACAGGATGGCGCAAACAGAAAGAGGACGCCCGCTGGGGACGTCCTCGATAAATAGTCAAATACGCGTCGGCTTAGAGCTCGGCGAAGTACTTGATGGTGCGAACCATCTGGCTCGTATAGCTGTTCTCGTTGTCGTACCAGCTCACCACCTGTACGAGGTAGTTGCCGTCCTCCATCTTGCTGACCATCGTCTGGTTAGCGTCGAAGAGGGAACCGAACTTCATGCCGATGATGTCGCTCGAAACGAGCTTCTCAGTCGTGTAGCCGAAGCTCTCGTTGGCAGCAGCCTTCATTGCGGCGTTGATGCCCTCAACAGTTACGTCGGCACCCTTTACGACAGCGTGCAGGATGGTGGTAGAACCGGTGAAGGTCGGAACGCGCTGAGCAGCACCGATGAGCTTGCCGTTCAGTTCGGGAATCACGAGACCGATAGCCTTGGCAGCACCCGTCGAGTTGGGCACGATGTTGGCAGCACCTGCGCGAGCGCGCTGTACGTCACCCTTGCGCTGAGGACCGTCGAGGATCATCTGGTCGCCAGTATAAGCGTGAACGGTCGTCATGATACCGCTCTGGATGGGAGCGTAGTCGTTCAGAGCCTTCGTCATGGGAGCGAGGCAGTTGGTGGTGCAAGAAGCTGCGGAGATAACGGTATCCTCCTTCTTCAGCGTCTTGTGGTTCACGTTGTAGACGATGGTGGGGAGGTCGTTGCCTGCAGGAGCAGAGATGACAACCTTCTTGGCACCAGCCTGAATGTGAGCAGAAGCCTTCTCCTTCGATGTGTAGAAGCCAGTGCACTCCAGCACTACGTCAACACCAATCTTGCCCCAAGGCAGCTCGGCAGCGTTGGGAACTGCATAGATGGTGATCTCCTTGCCGTCCACGATGATGGAGTTCTCGGTAGCCTCCACGGTGTGCTTGTTCTCGCCGAACTTGCCAGCGAAGCCACCCTGAGCGGTGTCGTACTTCAGCAGGTGAGCCAGCATCTTGGGGCTGGTGAGGTCGTTGATTGCGACTACTTCATAACCTTCGGCCTCGAACATCTGACGGAAAGCGAGGCGACCAATACGGCCGAAACCGTTAATAGCGACTTTTACGTTTGCCATTTTCTTTTTTGATTAAAGTTAAACGATAATTTTATGAGGTTGTTTCTATTGATTCCGATTATCCGATGTGCAGGGTCTCTCATCCGCAATTGCAATGATGTGCCGTCTTGCATGCCGCGACAAACAGGGCCGAAAGTAGCAGAATTATGAGAGAAATGCACTTTTTCACTTCTTTTTTCCTTAAATTGTGCGCAAAATTACGAACTTTTTTTTAATTTCGCACTCGAAAACCATATAAATTTTAACTCTCATGGCAAAAAGTAGCTTTATTCAGGACTTCAAGGCCTTCGCAATGAAAGGCAATGTGATGGACATGGCAGTCGGTGTGATCATCGGCGGCGCGTTTGGTAAAATCGTCAGCAGTCTGGTCAACGACGTGCTGATGCCCCTCATCGGAAAGTGCACAGGCGGCGTGAACTTCACCAATCTCTTCGTGACGCTCGGCGACGGCGACTTCAAGACGCTGGAGGAAGCAAAAGAGGCTGGCGCCTCCGTCCTCGCTTACGGACAGTTCATTCAGAATGTGGTGGACTTCCTCATTATTGCGCTCTGCATCTTCTTTATGATTAAAGGCATCGCAGCCCTGACGAAGAAGAAGGAAGAGGCTCCCGCCGAACCCGCACCAGCACCCGAGCCCAGCGCCGAGGAGAAACTGCTCGCAGAGATCCGCGACCTGCTGAAGCAGAAGTAACTGTACGAACGACAGAGTGTAACACACCAATAGTATTTACCCCCTAAATCGTTAATCGTATGAAAAAGTATTTTGCTGAAATGGTGGGCACGATGGTTCTCGTGCTGATGGGCTGCGGCACCGCCGTGAGCCTCAATTGCGGTACCGACGTGGCCTCCGTGGTCGGAACGGCCATTGCATTCGGTCTGGCTGTAGTAGCTATGGCCTACACCATTGGTGGCATCAGCGGTTGCCACATCAATCCCGCCATCACCCTCGGATGCCTGCTTTCGAAGCGCATCTCTTGCAAGGACGCCTGCGGATACATGGTGTTCCAGGTGATTGGTGCCTTCATCGGAAGCGCACTTCTCTACGCACTCGTTGCTACGTCGCCCGAATTGGCTGAAGGCACGAAGACTGGTGCCAACGCTTGCGCCGGCAGCGTCACCAACGGCCTGATTGCCGAAATCATCCTCACCTGCGTATTCGTACTTGTAGTGCTCGGCACCACCGATACCAAGAAGGGTGCAGGCAATTTTGCCGGCCTGGCTATCGGCTTGTCGCTCATCCTCATCCATCTCGTAGGCATTCACTACACCGGCACAAGCGTGAACCCGGCCCGTTCCATCGCTCCCGCCGTCTTCCAGGGAGGCGAGGCCCTGAGCCAGCTATGGGTATTCATCGTAGGCCCCTTCGTGGGTGCCATTCTCGCTGCCGGCATCTGGTGCGGCATCGGATGCGACTGCAAGACATGCAAGGACAAGGAATAGACTCCGGAACCCAATCCTCTGCGGGGCTGCGCCGACATCGCGTAGCCCCACTTTCTTTTTCACTTTCACCACACTTCGCCTCCCACAAAAGGACATGAAAAGGTATTTGCTTATTGTTTTCGCCATCGCCTCCGCAGCTGCAGCCCAGGCCTACAGCAGCACGCTGGCCGCCCTCGTCAAGAACGACTACTCAACCAAGGCCGACAGCCTGACCCATGTGCTCATCGAGCAATTCATGAACAAGACGAAAGGCACATTCTACTCGACGCCGAAGGATATCGAACACTCCAGCCAGTACATCTACTGGCAGCAGGCCCACGCAATTGACGTGCTCGCATACGGCTACGAGCGCCACAAGGGCGACGACACAAGCCTGGCCAACGCATACCGAATCTACATGCAACGATGGGTCACGAACAAGGCGAACAACTATTCGGGCGGAGCTACCGGCTTCGAGAATCCCTTTACCGACGATATGTGCTGGATATGTCTCGCACTCCTCCACATCAGCGAGGTCACAGGCACGAAAGCCTATGCTACCACGGCAAAACGTCTCTTCGACAACGCCATCATCAAGCGAGCCAAGGAGGACGAAGAGACAGGCGGCCTCTGGCTGCCTTGGAACACGGATGCCGGCAGCGGTCCGAATGCCTGCACACAATCGCCTGCTTGCCTGGCTGCCGCCAAACTTTTCATCCTCTATGAGGATTCCACCTATCTGGATTATGCCGAGAAACTATACAACTACACCATAAAGAAAATCTGCAAGAGCGACGGCCGGGTGGAAGAGCCGCCACTCACCTACACGCAAGGCACCTTCGGCGAGGCTTGCCGCATGCTGTTCCACATCACGGGACGCACTACCTACAAGCTCAATGCCGGCACCTACATCAACTACGCCTTCACCAACGGTCGCTGCACGAGCAACGGACTGCTGCGCCACGAGGGCACCAGCATGGACCAAAGCCTCTTCAAGGCCGTACTCATTCCCTATGCAGCCAACTACTGCCTCGACGAATCAATGCCGCTCAGCACTCGCAGGACCATCATTGTCGCCATGCTGAAGAATGCCGACTACCTGTGGAAGAACCTGGACAAGGAGAGCTATCCGGCCATGTTCTGCCCCTACTACTGGGGCGAGGCCTACGACAGCAGCAAGACGGCATCGATGGGCGCAATGGCCAGCGGCGCATCGCTCATGGAGAACGTCGCCCGAATGTGTATCGGACTGACCACAAAGCCCGACGACTCGTCCGTCCAGGCACCTTTGCTCACCAGGCATCCACAAGCCGACTGCATCTACACGCTCGGCGGACGACTCGTCAGGAGCCACACGACAGACACCCGCGGCCTGCCCGCAGGCATATACATTATTAATAATAAGAAAATCGCAGTACACTAATGCGGAAGATTTCAAGAATCCCATTTCTACTTATCCTCGCAGCCATGCCCACCTTCTGCATGGCGCAACCTCTGAAACAAGTACGCCCCGAGAAGGTGGGCATGAACTCGCAGAAACTGCTCAAGGCCGACTCCATCATCGATGAGGCCATCAAGCAGGGCGACATTCCGGGCGCCGTCCTGGCAGTCGTCCGCCACGGGCAGATGGCCTACCTGAAAGCCTACGGCAACCGGCAGCTGTGGCCAACGAAAGTGCCGATGACCACAAACACCATCTTCGACATGGCCTCATGCAGCAAGGCGATGTCCACAGCCATCTCCGCACTCATCCTGTGCGAGGAGGGCAAGTTCCGGATGCTAGATGCCGTGAACCGCTACATCCCGGGATTCGAAGACTACAAGGACGAGTCGGGCGAGACGACGACCATCCGCATACAGCACCTGATGACGCATACCTCCGGCCTGCCCGCCTACTACTCCCCGGCCCGCGATGCCGTCCCCGACCCCGATGCGGCCATCGAGCGCATTTCCCACATGCGGCGAGGCTTTGAGCCGGGTACTGGCTTCCGCTACAGCTGCCTGAACTTCATCACCCTGCAACGCATCGTCGAGACGGTTAGCGGCATGTCGCTACGCGAGTTCTCGCGCAAACGCATCTTCGCGCCCCTGGGCATGAACCATACCGACTACATCCCCTGCGCCCCTGGTGCCGACGGAGTGTGGCGCAATACCGACCAGCCTTGCTGGGCAAAGCTGATGCCCGAGGGCGAGGACTGGCGAAGCATCGTGGCACCCACCACGAAACAAGGCCCCGATAGTGTGCTTTGCGGCATGGTTCACGACCCGTTGGCTCGTATCATGAACGGCGGCATCAGCGGCAATGCCGGACTCTTCACTTCGGCCGAGGATGCCGCCATCCTTTGTGCCATGCTCCAGAACGACGGCGAATGGAACGGCAAGCGCATCATGAGCAAGCAGACGGCACGCCTTCTGCGCACGGTGCCCCGCTTTGCCGAGGAGTTCGGACGCACCTTCGGCTGGGACTGCTATAGCGACTACGCTTCGTGTAACGGTGACCTCTTCTCCAAGCAGACATACTGCCACACAGGCTTCACGGGCACAGGCGTTGTCATCGACCCCGAGCTCGACTGTAGCGTCATCCTGCTCACTAATGCCGTACATCCCGACGAGGGCGGCGCCACAGTACGCCTACGCTCCGTGGTGAGCAACGCTGTGGCCGCAAGCATTGAACATTGACCATTTTTTCATTGAGTATTGACCATTGAACATTCTTGGACAAGCCAAGCATCAGAGCCGAGCAGGCCATTTGTAGAGGTGGCGGGCTTGCTAGCTATTCTTGTCCTGAGCATGTCGAAGGAGCCGCTTCTGCTCGTTGAAGACAAGTATTGAAGAGCACTTGAACATTTGAGCTATTGAACTATTGAACTCTTGAACATTTATCTATAACAAGGAGGACTTAACATGGGAGGATTTTTTGGGGTGGTCTCACGACACGAATGTGCAGCCGACCTTTTCTACGGGACTGACTATCAGTCGCATCTCGGCACACGTCGCGGAGGTATGGCCACCTATAGTGCAGAATACGGGTTCAGCCGTACAATTCACAATCTGGAAAGCTCGTATTTCCGCACACGCTTCGAAACAGACCTGGACAAGTTTCGCGGCCAAGCAGGCATAGGCATCATCAGCGACACAGATGCTCAGCCCATGCTCATGAACAGCCATCTGGGACGCTTCGCGCTGGTCACAGTGGCCAAGATTAACAATCAGGAAGAACTAGCACGAAAACTGCTCGACGAGAACATGCACCTCTCCGAGTTCAGTAGCGGGAAGATAAACCAGACGGAACTTGTGGCGCTGCTCATCATCAAGGGGAAGAACTTCGTCGAGGGCATCGAGAACGTCTATCACCACATCCAGGGTAGCTGCTCCATGCTGCTGCTCACCGAGGACGGCATCATCGCCGCTCGCGACGCCTGGGGTCGCACACCCATCGTCGTAGGACAGAAGGACGATGCTGTCGCCGTCACCAGCGAGTCGTCGGCCTTCCCCAACCTGAGCTACGAAACCACCAAGTACGTAGGGCCCGGCGAGATAATACGTATCAAGGCCGACGGCATCGAACAGCTGCGCCGCCCCAACAAGGGAATGCAGATTTGTTCCTTCCTCTGGGTCTATTACGGTTTCCCCACCAGCTGCTACGAGGGCCGCAACGCCGAATATGTGCGCAACGAATGCGGACGAGTGATGGGGCGCGACGACGACACGCCCGTCGATTGTGCCTGCGGCATCCCCGACAGTGGCGTCGGAATGGCCGTCGGATATGCCGAGGGACATCGCTGCCCCTACCAGCGAGGCATCAGCAAATATACGCCCACCTGGCCGCGCTCCTTCATGCCTGCCAATCAGGATATGCGCAACCTCGTGGCCAAGATGAAACTGATTCCAAACCGCGACGTACTGCAGGGCAAACGCATGCTTTTCTGCGACGACAGCATCGTGAGAGGCACTCAGCTCCACGACAATGCCAAGGAACTCTTTGCCTTAGGCGCCCACGAAGTACACATGCGCATTGGATGTCCGCCACTCATCTTCGCCTGCCCGTTCATCAACTTCACGGCCAGCAAGAGCAACCTCGAACTCATCACACGGCGAGTAATCCGCGACCTCGAAGGCGACCCCGACAAGAACATCCAGGCATACGCCACTACCGATTCGCCCGAATACAAACGGATGGTCGAGGAGATTGCCCGACGACTGAACCTCACCAGCCTCAAGTTCAGCAAGCTCGAGACTCTTGTCAGCGCCATAGGACTGCCCAAGGAACGCATCTGCACACATTGCTTCGACGGCTCGTCGGAATACACACTTAACGAAACCAATCCACCCCAAGAACCCGAAGAAACATGACGAAAAAACTATTCTTAACCATCCTCGCCGGCATACTCCTTTCCTCGTGCCACACAGGCAAGGACGCTGCGCTGCAAGACCTGCGCAACCTGACCGCCGAGATTGAGACAAACGCCACGAGCTACAACTTCAACCAATGGCTCAAGGAACAGAAAAAGTACGAGAAGATTGACAAGCGTCTGGCCCGATACGACTATTCGCAAGCCGAATCCCACGAGATTGGCGAACTGAAAGGTCAATGCCTCGGCTACTTTGCCAAAGGCGTACTGGGCAAGGCCAGCAACAAGATCATCGATGCCGCCAATCAAATTCAGGGCATCATCGACGGAGTGCAGAAGGTGCTCACGCCCTGACATCCATGCACTTGCTTTTTTTGCGAGCGTTCCGACTCCCCCACTTCACTCTTTACGCAAAAAATAAATGCAAAAGGAGTGAACGCAGAGCCGATTACGTTTTAAAGCAGGCTCCTTCCTAAAGTTGAAAAGCAACACTTCGCATTTGGAAACACGACAGCAAGCGGGAGCATCTGCTTGCGCAAGCATTGAGGCCGACAACAGTATGCAGGCAGGAGGAAAGCCCCGAAGGAGTGTCAGACCACAGGCAGAAGTGACGCTCGACGCTTACGGCGCTTGGCTAGTCCAAGAATGTTCAACGGCCAAAAGTCAATAAAAAAACGACTTAGAGAACCTTGTAAAAGAGGGTATTGCCGGAGGCATCCACGATACGAAGTGCTACTTTCCCATCCACAACATCTATCCTCAAAGCAGAGTTGTAGCCTTGCACAAGGGTTGGGAAGGCAACTCCCTCGGCAGGCTCCTGAAATACGTAGGTCTCAGGATGTAAATGTCCGCATACCAGAAGGTCAATATTGCCACCATTCAGGATGGGCGTCATGAGGTCGGAAAAATACTTAGCGCCAGCCTGAGTGGCATCCTCGGAAGTACAAGGAATGGGCAGATGGCTGATAACGATACGGTAGCGAGCCGTTTGGAAGTCAGGCGTCTGAATTAGTTGCTCCAGCCAACGGGCCTCCTCCTGACGATAGGGATTGTAGGCAGCCAACATGTTGTTATAGACCGTAGGGTCGTCATCGGGCATGGCCTCGCCGCCGTCCAGCATCACCACCTCAAGGTCTCCCCATCGATAAGCATTGTAGTACCTGCCACTCTGATAAGGAAAGTATGCGCCAAAATACTCGGCAGCATCTCCCTTTGTCTCATGGTCTCCACGAAGCATACAGAAGTCCTGCCGCGTAGCAAAGAGCTGAGCACTCGTATTTATGAACGATGCATAAGGCTCCTCACTTGCCAAAGCCGTAGCGGAGGGTTTGCCCACCTGCATATTGTCCATCATGTCTCCAGCATAGATGATGTGATCAGCCGTCCCATAGTTGAGCGCCTTTAGGAAGCTCTCTAACTTGGCCGAGTTGTTGTGCATATCGCTCAGTACAAGCAGGTGATGCTCCTCAGCCGACGCATCGAGGGTGGTGAACTCATACCAATCGGACTCGTACTGCGTGGAGATCTTAGCGCTATATGGCTTCATCTCATCAATCTTCTGCGCACACACCCGGTACTCGTAGGTCGTCTTGTTCTCCAGTCCGTTGATTCGAATTACAAAGTTCTGCAACGGAAGCGATACGGAGGGCGCCTGAATTATGTCGTAAATCTGGTGCTGCCCCTCCACCTCCTGATAATACTTGGTGGAAGTGGTAACACCTTTCCTGCGCAGCTCCACCCATGCAAAAGTGGGGAGCGAGTTTTCGAACACAACGGTAACCCCGTCGTGAGAAAGTTCCTGCAAATAGGGGCCACCACGGAAACACGTTGTAGCAGCAAACAAGTATGTAGGCAGGAGAAGCAGGAGGAGAGAAAAACGTATCTTATTCATCGATTCAGAATCTTTTTGTTATTAACTATAATTATAGGACTGTTACTATGAGAGGGGAGTTTGCGGCCCGAGAGGTCGTAACATTGGCCATCGAGATCTTGAGCCCTTGAACCCTTGAGTTCTTGAACACTTTCGATGCCATCGTCCATTTGCTGTAAGACTCTGAAGCTATCTTGTCCCTCGCGGTAAGGAATATAGGCCGAGCCAGCCGCAATCTGCTTCGATGTGGACTTTTGGAAACCCACTTCGCCATTCTTAACTTTCAGCAACGCCATGCTGCCAGACTCCATGTTCTTAATATCCTCGCAGCAGGCAACCAACACGTTTTCGCTAATGGGGGCAACCTGTTCCGACGTGCTCCAGAAGGTGTAAGTACCCTTGGGCGCATGAAGCACTACCGCAGTAAGGGCGGGAATCACGGGATTTGTATATGGTACAAGGAAAAGAGTGCCGTCCCTGTCGGCTACGCTATAGACATCGACCCCTTCAGGCACCTCAGCCGGAAAGGACACGCTCAGTACACCCCATCCCGAACTGAGAATTGTCACCTCATGGTAGGCACGCTGGAGCGTCCACGATGCACAATATCCCGGATAGAGGTAGCCCTGCCCCGAGGCCACGATGTCGCCATCGTTGGGCTTTCCGTAAAGTCCCCTCTCGCCAACCGACGAGTTGGCAGCCGAAAAGAACTCGGTCGGCAAGGAGGTATCCGCTATCGTAAACATTCCCTCCGTATCGTACACGAAGGTCTGAGCCGTGCCCGCATAGTCGGCAGTTATGGGCACAGCATGGTCGGGCGTCGGACTCCCCACCCATCGACCCATGTAATCCTGCATGGCAATATGTTCACCACTTGGCGAAAGGTGGAAGACAGTAGTGCCATCGTTGATGGCTGCATCGTTCCAACGCAAAACGAGTTGTCCGTCCACCTCCTGCTCTCGCATCAGCTTCTGCTTACCTTGGCGTAGTTCGAAAGCCCGATAGGCATTCGTCAGCCAGTAATAGCCTTCGGTTACGGGAATCAAGGATGCGGCTGCCGTCTCCTCATAAGTCCGCGCCGCCTGCTCGAGTCGTTCGCACATCTCCTCGGCCTGCTCCATCGTAGTGTTTTTGTCCTCGGCCATTGCCTGCGCCTCATCGATGCACGCCCTGAGGGTAGTGCTCATCAAGGGCGGTACCTGACCGGGATTCTCCCCACAAGGATAGAGTGCCATCACACCTCGCGCATCGCCCAAGGTCCTGCGGATGGCCAACGCGGGCGTTATCTTGTCACCCTCTACGGGTGTGAGTACTTGCAGTTCCGACAAACTGTGTGCCTTGGTGGCAAGAGTCTCGAAGAGCGCAGCATTCTGCACGTTCTGCAAGATATATTCATTCTCCGGCCAAGGCGACTCATCGCCCGAAGAGCGCAAATGGAAACGATGGCGCGGGCGAGCACTATGTACCACGAGATGACGATCGTAACGGGCCACGTCGAGATAGGAATAGGCCTCGCCGGAACAGCTCTGTATCGTATAGCTGCCGTCGGTTTCGGCATGGAAGTAATAAGTCTTGCTGGCTTGGTTTACACTCGTCTCGCTGGCAAGAAACATATAGGCATACTCGCCGTTCTTTCCCGTGGGGTGAGTATAGTCGATCACATTACCGTATTGGTCACGCAGGGCATTCGTGTCGTAGGTGTACAGAAGGCCTGAGGCATCCTGCTGCATGGAACTCAACGTATAGTAGCCATCGGGTATGATGGGTTTTGGTTGAGCATAGACGATATGAGCCATCGTCAGACTGACAGTCAGCAATGCGCCCATCCGTATCGTGCGAATTATCTTCATCTTTATTCTCTCCACTATTATTCCTAATCGTCTAGTCCGGTAGTGATGTATATCATCTTCTTGTCGGCCTTGTTGTTCTTCACTATCTTATCCAGAAGGACAGTTCCCTGCGTGGACACAATCTTCAGGTGAATGCTGCCGTCGGCAATGTCCAAGCGCATACCGCTATGGGCACCAATGTTGTATTCCTCGAATTTATTCCCCTTGCCCTTGTAGTTCTTATCCATGTAGGTGTATGTCTTGGGATGGTAATGTCCGCTAATCAACATGTCGATGTCGCATTGATCGATAAGTGGCCGGATAAGGCTGATGAGCTGGGGCTGTCCGCCAAACTCGTCGGTTGGCTTTCCGTTGTCGAGCAACATGGTGAAGTGGCAGATGACGATGCGATAATTGGCTGTCCGGAATTCATCGGTCTTTATCAGTTCCTCGAACCATCGGGCCATCTCTTCGCGGTAGCTGTAGAACGAGGCCATGCCGTAATACTCCTTATGGTTGTCAAGCTTGTCCTCGCCCGAGTCTAACAGCACAATTTCCAAGTCGCCCCAACGGTACGCATTATAAATATGTCCGCTCTTGTGCGGAAAATAGTCCATGAAGTGGCGCGACATATTACCTCGCGTCTCATGGTTGCCGCGCACGATTTCGAAGGGCTTGTTCTGGGCAAACATGTTCACGCTGACGTTGATATATGCACCGTAAGGCTCCTCCGAGCCATTCTGCATATAATTGTTCATATCCCCGTTGTAGATGATGCGGTCACAGGTTTTATAGTCCAAGAGCTTCAGCAGCGCCACCAGCGAGTCGGGTTTGTTGTGCATGTCGCTGGTGATGAAGATATGGTGCTCGGACTGGTTAGGATCCTGGGTGACGAATCCTTTCCATGCCGACGAATACATATTGCTCATTCCGATTATCGACTTCGCACCATTCGAGTCGAGCGACTGGAGTCTGTTGGCCCTAATCCTGTATTCGTAGGCTGTACCGGGCTTCAAGCCCTCGGCACGAATGGCAAAGTTCTGGACTGGCACCGCCGAATTCTTGGTGCTGAGTATCTGGCTATAGGCCTTTACACGCCCGTTCACGGTCTGGAAGTACTTGGTTGTCTCAGTCTGTCCTTTCTCGCGAATCTCAATCCACGATACCGAAGGTATGCCATGTTCGAACACCACGGTAACGCCATCTGTCGTAAGTTCCTGCAGATATGGGCCTCGTGTAAGCCACGACTGCGCATCGGCCCGCCACAAACCAAAGATAAGGGCCGCACTAAGAAGAAGGTATCTTTTATACATTATTATATATAATATGTGGATGTTAGTTGTAGGTCGCCGTTATTTTGCAGTACAAAGGTACGCAAATTATTTCAAACGGCAATCCGTCTTGCTCATTTTTCTTAAAAAAAAATCGTGAAAAGCGACGCGTTAAAGAAAAAAAATCGTAACTTTGCAAAACTATTAACTATTTAAAACGAGGAACATAAACAAACATTAACCAACTTTAAACAACTTTTTAAGCTATGAACAAAAAACTTATCTCATTAGCATTCTTGCTATTGCCAGCCATCAGCTGGGCCGACGACGTGACCGTCAATTCGGCTGAAGACTGGCAGACTGTTTGTTCCAGCGCAGAAACCTATGCCAACGGCACTATCACGCTTGGAGCAGACATCGATGTGACAACGCCCTTCCCGGCCGAATTCACCGGCACGCTGGACGGACAGGGACACACCGTGACGTATAACCTCACCAATCCAGGCAAGTTTGCCCTGATCAACTCCACCGGTGAGGGTGCTCTTATCAAGGATCTTAAGGTCGGCGGTACCATCGAGGCCACTACGGCTGTGGCAGGCGTGGTATATACCGTCAATGGCGCCACGACCATCCAGAACGTGAAGGTCAGCGCCGTAATCAACTCCAGTTCCTATCCCCTTGGCGGATTCGTGGTAGAGGCAAAGAGCCGCGTATCCATCATCGACAGCGAATTCAGCGGCACACTATGGACCTTCAGCGCTAAGTCGGCCGACTGTGCAGGCTTCATCAGCCGCGTGACCGACAATGGTGCATTCACCATCACGAACTGCGCCTTCAGCGGTACAGTCAGGGAAGAGACGAAGGGCGGCGCCGCCGGTGCCTGGCGCGCATCAGGTTTTGTCAGCACGGTTGAGAAGATTGCCGAGGTTGAGGACTGCTTCTTCACAAACTGCGTTTATACGGGTACCATCCTTCAGGGCAACGGTTCCGTACGTCTAGCCGGTTTCGTGGGAAGTCCAAACTCCAACAATGTCAGCTACTATTTCAAGAATTGCCTGATGGCAGGTTCTGTTCAGCACTGGGTAAGCAACAACGACAACACCTACGACACGGATGCCAACAATATCATTGTGGGTGCTACGAGCAAGGCTGGCAAGTTCTACAGCGAGAACTGCTACTACTCTCCGTCGCGCTGCCTCATCCAGAAGTACACCAATGCTCCCAGTTTTGATGCCGTTTCGGACGAGCAGCTCTCCTCTGGTGCCTTGTGCTTCTCACTAAACGGAAACCAGGAAGAGATCAACTTCTTCCAGACGCTGGGCAGCGATCCATTGCCCCTTCTGGACAAGACGCATGGTCAGGTCTTCGCCAACGGACGCAAGCATTGCAACGGCGACGACTATGAGGACGTAACTTATAATAATACATCAGGCTCGACGCAAACCGACGAGCACAACTTCGTGGACGGCATCTGCGATTACTGCCACCAGTTGCAAATCGACGGCGAAGGCTTCTTCCATGTAGTCAGCCAGAAGGGTTGGGATGCAGCTGCAGCAGAAATCAATTCAGGAAACACCAGCCTGAACATCAAACTGGAGGCTGATGTCGAGCAGCACTCGACACTGGCCGGCGGCTACTTCGGTACGTTTGACGGTCAGGGCCACAGCATCGATGTCACTATGGGTTCGGAGGAAAACTCGAACACGACTGTAGGAAGTGGCAAGGTGTCGCTCTTCGGCAACATGGGTTCAGCCACCATCCGCAATGTGATCTTCACGGGTAAGCTGATCGGTTCGTGCGTTACGGCACCGATTGCCTGCTACTCCAGCGGCAAAGTAACGGTCGAGAATGTGCTGTCCCTCGTAGAAGTTATTCAGACCACTACTGCCGACGGTAACTGCTCCGGTTTTATTGGCCAAGGCAACGGTAGTGTCACCTACCGGAACTGCGTCTTCGCAGGCAAGGTTCAGGCCACAAAGGATGCCGGATGCTTCATGGGATGGTCGGACGCCAACACCCACAATCTGGAGAACTGCTTCGTGATTGGCGATGTAACCATCAATCAGGGAAACAGCGCCGTATTCTGCCGTATCAAAGACAACAATACGGTGAACATGACCAACTGCTACTATGTTCCCGGCAGCCCGCTCATCCTGAACGGTAACGGCAAGGAGATCTCTCCCAACGCCAAGGCTGTGGACATGGAACAGGTGACTTCCGGTGCGCTTTGCTATCTGCTCAATGGCGACCAGAGTGCCATCCACTTCTATCAGACATTGAACACCGACCAGTATCCCGTGCCCTTCGCCAACGGTCATGCTCAGGTATTCGCCAACGGACACAAGCATTGCAACGGCGACGACTACGAAGGTATCAGCTACAACAACACGAGTGGCGAGACCGTTCAAGATCCCCACAACTTCGTGGGTCATGTCTGCGACTACTGCGGCATCATTGAGACCGACGAGAATGGTGTCTTCCACATCGTGAGCGAGACGGGCTTTGCCGCCTTCTCGAAGGCTGTGGCAAACAATTCCAAGCTCTCCGCCGTTCTCGAGAGCGACATCACCATCGACATGGGCAGCAATACGGACTGCCCGATGATAGGCTCGCCCAAAGCGTATGAAGGCACCTTCGACGGCCAGGGCCACACCATTACGGCTACCATCGACGCCGGAGGTTCTACTGGCGGTATCTTCAGCACCATCAAGGGTGCCACAATCCGCAACGTCGTAGCCGAGGGTTCCCTCAGAAATGCTGGACAGGCAGGATTCGTAGGCGGAGTTGACAGCCAAGATGTCCTGTTGGAGAATATCATCGTCAAGATGGATATTGAGGGCACACTCAATGTAGGTGGCTTAGTCGGCAACGGCTCCTCGTATTCCGGCAAGACGCTGACGTTCCGCAATTGTATGTTCGCCGGCAAAGTCAATTATGTGGGTCCCAATAACAGCAATGGTATAGGAGGTCTCATGGGATGGGTTGGCTCAGGTGCTAATTTCAACGTGGAGAACTGCATCGTGATTGGTGAAATCGACCTAAGTTCGAATCCTGAAAAGTCGGCACATTTCGTGCGTGCCAACAATGGATGTACGTTCAAAGTCAAGGGCGGTGCCTACATTCCTGTGCCGGGCGTAATGTACGTCAATGGCCACACCGCCGAGGCAAACACCACACCTGTGGCATGTGAAAACGCCGACGACGGTGCGCTTTGTTATGCTGCCAACGGAAGCAGTTTCCAGAACCCCGCATGGTATCAGGATCTCGGAGTGGACGAAATGCCTACGCTCGACGACACCAAGGGCATTGTCTATAAGTCTGCCGAGGGCTATTCCTCGAACCCGAAGTCGGCCTATGCCACCATCATCAACGACCTGATGGCAATGGGCGAGGAATTCGCCAACCCCGAGGAACACCCCGCTCAGCTGACGCTGATCGAAGCATTCCTTGAGGCAATGGAAGCCCTAAAGGAATGCACCTCGTTCGAGCAACTCGTGGCTGCATACTATCCTGCCATCGAGGAGCAGTATCAGATCGTGGCTGCCAGCCAGAAGGCCTATGCCGAATACATCCAGAAGGTGGAGCAGACGCTCCAGTACATCGAGGACAACGCCAGCGACTTCAAGGGCGGTCCGGCCTTCCAGAAACTGGAATCGTATCTGAGCGACGAACTGACCGATCCTTCGGAGGACGGCTTCCCCAATGGCTCCTATGCCTACATCATCGATGCCGAGAACCTGCTTTTGGATGCAGCTGGCCTGAAGGCTGAGATGGCCTTCATCGACAAACTGGTGAACGACGCCCTGAACGAAGGCCTCAACCCGGGTGCCGACGCTACGTCGTTCATTGCCAATGCCGACTTCTCGAACGGCTTCACGTCTTGGGAAGGCACAAAGATGACCACCGCAGCCAAGAGCGAAAGCTACGAAGGTCGCTATGTGGCTGAAAGCTGGTCGGACAATGCATTCGATATGCACCAGACCATCACCCTGCCCGAGAATGGTGTCTACGAACTCACTCTGAACGGTGCATACCGTATCAATGAGTTTGGCAACAGCCATCAGCATTCGGCTATGGTTTATCTGAATGAGAACAAGAACTATCTGCCTGCCGTCTTCGAGGATATGCTTCCCGTTGCCGACGCACAGGACAAGGTGAACTGCTGGCTGACCGGCACCGCCGACTATCCCATCAAGGACGTCATGGAGGAAATCATCGGCTACACCACCCATGGCCAGCAGGGTGCAGCCTGCGCATTCTTCTCCGGACGTTATCCGGTGCGCATTCTGGCTAATGTCACGGACAACACCCTGACCGTCGGCATCTGCAACAGCCATGCTCTGACCTCCGTCAAAGAGTGGGTCGCTGCCGGCAACCTGAAGCTCACTTATCTGGGCGAACTCTCTGAGGCTGGCGATGCACTTGACGCTACACTCGCAAACATGAAGGCTCGTGCCGACTATCTGCTCGCACAGGATCCCGAACAGGAGACCTCCGACGACGTGAAGTACTACCCTAACTTCGATGCCAAGCTTCGTGCTGCTTTGCAGGAGAAGGTCGATGCCATCGCTACGACGACGGAGCCGGCCGACAAGTATGCCCTCGTGCAGGCCATTGGCGACATCTTCGAGCAGATCGTAACTTGCAAGGCCAACTACGGCAAGATGCTGATTATGGCCGAGGCTTTTGTGTCCACCGTGGAATCGATGGCAGAAGCAGGCGAAATCACCGAAGATGAGAAGAATAATGCATACAACCCCATCACGAAGACCATGAACGGTTATGTGGATGGATCCTACACCAGCGAGGAAGCTGCCAAGGGCGGCGACCTGGCTTCCTCCGACATGTATCCCACATTCAACGAGGAGGGTACCGTCCAGATCGACAATGGGCTTCATCTGAATCTCTTTGCTGCGTTGGTGAATAGCGGCAGCACCAAACTGAATGCCGAACTCACCAACGACGTGACCGTGGGCGAAAGCTTTGTAATGATTGGTAAGGACGCAGCCCGCTACGCCGGCACCTTCGACGGAAAGGGCCATACCATCAATGCCACCATCACCAAGCCCGAGACCAATGAAATTGGTATCTTCTCCTATGTGGCCAATGCCACCATCTGCAATCTGAAGGCAACAGGCTCCATCGTGGGAAGCACCAATGTGGGTATGATTGGCCGTAGCATCGGCAAGACGATCATCACAAACGTGGAAAGCAGCCTGAATCTGCTGGGCTACAACAACGTCGGCGGCTTCATCGGCAACGCTTCGAGCGGTCCGCAGGAATTCCGCAACTGTCTGTTCACCGGTAAGTCGGCCGTAGATATGAACATCTCGGGCAGCAGCGGTGCCGGTGGCTTCGTAGGTTGGTCGGCCGATAATACCATGAAGGCCAGCCACTGCCTCTGCATTGGCGAGGTTGAGGGTGCACAGCTGGCATACTATTTCCGCGTGAAGTGCGACGGAACCGTGGGCACGGCCGGAAGTGCCGGTTGCTATATAACAGCCGACCACCTGTATCTGCTCAAGCGTGGATGCAAGGATCAGGAGCCCGAAGTCTTTGGACAGGAAGCCCTCGTGAGTGGTACTCCGCTCTGGTGGGGTGAGTTCATGACGGATGTCATCGAAGTGATCGAGCCAAGTCAGGTACAGAACGGCGAAATCTGCTTCCTCCTGAACGACGGCAACACCGTGGATCCGACATGGTTCCAGACCCTCGGCGAGGATGACAACCCCGTGCTGGACAACACGCACAAGATCGTTTACAAGCTGGGCGACAGCATGTACTCCAACGACGACACGCCATTTGAGGTGCCCGCTCCCGAGGCCGATGTGCTCGACGTAGTATTCCACGAGGACGGCTCGGCTGAGGACGTATCGCCCATGCACAGCACGGTCGAGCTCGTCGGCACGACATCTTCGACCTACTACAATGAAACCTACAAACGCTATGCGGCTCGCTTCACCAATCCTTGGAGCAAGACCTGCACCGGCTACTACAAGGTGGACTTCGAGACCAACGACGCCATCCGCAACGCACTGGCCGACGGCCACTCGCTCGAGATGCTCGTAATGCCCGACTACGAGGGTGACCTTCAGGATGTCGAGGCCAAGCCCTTCAGCGCTATGCAGGGTGGCGGTACAGGCTTCCTCGTTTGCAAGACAAACGCTTCCGGCAGCGGTGGCAAGAATGTATTTACCTTCCTGCCCAACGTGACCGAGAACGGAAACAGCACCTGGCGCTGGACGACCAGCGGCGTGGTGCCCGCCCCGAAGACCTACTACCATGTAGTCGGCATCTGGAACAAGGAAGAAGCCAAGGCATACATCTATGTCAACGGCGAGCTCTGCAAGATGGTGGATGCTCCGGGTCAGTTCCGCTTCGCTACTGCTGGCTGCAACTGGTTCTGCATCGGCGGCGACGCTGATCCCAACGGCGGCGGCCAGGGCTGGACGGGCGATGTGGCCATTGCCCGCGCCTACAACAAGCCTCTCACCTCGGATGAAGTTGCTGCTCTCTGGAAGAAGATTCAGAACCCCGACGGCATCGAGGGCATTTCCCAGGATGACGCAGTTCCCTTCGGCATCTTCCGTCTCGACGGTATGCGCGTAGAGAAGGCCGAGAAGGGCATCTACATCATGAACGGCAAGAAGGTGCTGGTTAAGTAAGAAGCAAAAGCCAAGGCTTGCTCGAGCTCTTGGTCGAACGCCAAGCAGCTCGGCAAAGCCAGGATGCTGGTTAAGTAAGAAAGCCTATCACTCTCCCCCCTGCCCTCTCCCATGAAGGAGAAGAAAATAAGGAAAGAGCAGATAGTGAGAATACAGTTGAAACGGCCCGTCGGCAGATTTGTCGGCGGGCTGTTTTTTTCGCGACCCGCAGCTTTCGTTTTTCCCACGCGTGGGAAACGCCCCTGCTTGCTGTCGTAACGCCTCCTGCTTGCTGTCGTATGTGCCATTACTTGCGCAAGTTTTTGCTGAAATGTAGGGCCTGTTTTGACGAATTTTTTTTGAAAATGGCCAAACAGCCTACATGCCTACATAAAATACCTTTAAATCTCTGTAGTATAAAAAGTTACAAAATTTCAAGCCTACATAAAGCCTACATGATGCCTACATACTTCATACATAAATGGGGAGGGAGTCCGAATGTAGGTTTTATGTAGGCTTATGTAGGCTTTATGTAGGCTTTATGTAGGCTTGCATTCGCCGCAATCCCTTTATCCATGCGGGTTTCAAGCGTTTTTATGTAGGCATGTAGGCTGTTTGGTCATTTTCAAAATAAAATTGCGGCAAAAAAAGGCAGATCAGGACACCACCTAAACTGACGCAGGAGCGAAAAACACCAAGTTCGCGCGATGCGCGCGAAAGATAATCAAGGTTATAGGTTATGGCAGTATCTACAAAAAATCCCCCGTTCCGCTTTGCTCCTACAGAAATTCTTTGTACTTTTGCAGTGTGAGACCTCTGTCTTAGCGTTATGACAGCAGAAGAAAAGCAGATAATACAGATGATTCAGGAGGCCGGACGCAAGGTCGTTCCGCCTGACGGACATGCCGTTTTCCATCTTCATTATATTAAAACCGGTGGTTTTCTGATTGAATACGGCCAATATTAGACGAAACTTTCCTATCTTTGCACAGGAAATTCCTCGTAAACAGCTTCCGACAATGACGAAAAGGAAATATCTGTGGCTGATTATCATCATTTTTGCCTGCACTCATGTCGGTAGGGCGCAGTCGTGGCACC
>JAILBW010000043.1 GCA_024680695.1 Bacteroidaceae bacterium | reverse complement strand
GGTCAGCGTTTCGGTGAGATGGAGGTTTGGGCCATCGAGGCATTCGGCGCATCGCATGTGTTGCAGGAAATACTGACCATAAAGAGTGACGACGTTGTCGGCCGCAGCAAGGCCTATGAGGCCATTGTCAAGGGCGAGCCCATGCCAACACCCGGCATTCCCGAGTCTCTGAACGTGCTTCTGCATGAGTTGAGCGGACTTGGTCTCAGCGTCACATTGGATTAATGAACACTCTTCACAAGACACAGAAAGGATAAATAGATATGGCTTTCAAGAAAGAAACAAAGGTAAAGAACAATTTTACCAAGATAACCATCGGTCTGGCCTCCCCTGAGGAGATTTTGGAGAACTCCCACGGCGAAGTGCTCAAGCCCGAGACAATAAACTACCGTACCTATAAGCCCGAACGCGACGGCCTCTTTTGCGAGCGCATCTTTGGTCCCACCAAGGATTACGAGTGCCACTGCGGTAAGTACAAGCGCATTCGCTACAAGGGTATTGTCTGCGACCGATGCGGCGTTGAGGTGACGGAGAAGAAGGTACGCCGTGAGCGCAGCGGCCACATCGAGCTCGTTGTGCCCGTAGCCCATATTTGGTACTTCCGCTCCCTGCCCAACAAGATTGGCTATCTGCTCAATCTCTCTACGAAGAAGCTCGACTCCATCATCTACTATGAACGATATGTAGTTATCCAGCCCGGCGTGATGGCAGATGATCCTGAGACGCCTCTGGCTCAGGGCGACCTTCTTGCCGAGGAAGAACTGCAGGACGTGCTGGAGCGCGTGCCGCAGAACAATTCGTATCTCGACGACAGCGACCCCACCAAGTTCATTGCCAAGATGGGTGCCGAGGCTATCTACGACATGCTAGTGCGGCTCGACCTTGACTCTCTTTCTTACGAACTTCGTGATGCGGCAAATCAGGATTCGGCCCAGCAGCGCAAGAATGAAGCTCTGAAGCGCCTTCAGGTGGTTGAGAGCTTCCGCGCCAGCCGCAGCCACAACAAACCCGAGTGGATGATTATGCGCATTCTGCCTGTAATCCCCCCCGAATTGCGTCCCCTCGTACCACTGGATGGCGGCCGTTTTGCCACTAGTGACCTCAACGACCTCTATCGTCGAGTCATCATCCGTAATAACCGTCTGAAGCGACTTATTGAGATAAAGGCTCCCGACGTTATCCTCCGCAACGAGAAGCGTATGCTGCAGGAGGCAGTCGACAGCCTCTTCGACAACAGCCGCCGCAGCAGTGCCGTCAAGACCGACAGCAACCGTCCTCTGAAGTCGCTCTCCGACTCTCTCAAGGGTAAGCAGGGCCGCTTCCGCCAGAACCTTCTGGGTAAGCGTGTGGACTATTCGGCTCGTTCTGTTATTGTGGTGGGTCCGGAGCTCAAGATGGGCGAGTGTGGCCTTCCGAAGTTGATGGCAGCCGAACTCTACAAACCTTTCGTCATTCGCAAGCTAATTGAGCGTGGTATCGTGAAGACGGTGAAGAGCGCCAAGAAGATTGTCGATCGTCGCGAACCCATCATTTGGGACATCCTCGAGTATGTGATGAAGGGTCATCCTGTGTTGCTCAACCGTGCCCCGACACTTCACCGCCTCAGTATCCAAGCTTTCCAACCCAAGATGATTGAAGGTAAAGCCATTCAGCTTCACCCGCTGGCATGTACGGCATTCAACGCCGATTTCGATGGTGACCAGATGGCTGTCCATCTGCCCCTGAGCAACGAGGCCATCCTCGAGGCACAGATTCTAATGCTGCAGTCCCACAACATCCTCAACCCCGCCAATGGTGCTCCTATCACTGTGCCGTCTCAGGACATGGTGCTCGGCTTGTACTATATCACCAAGTTGCGCCCCGGTGCCAAGGGTTCAGGACTCAAGTTCTACGGCCCCGAGGAAGCAATTATCGCCTACAACGAGAAGCGCGTTGATGTTCACGCCCCTGTGCATGTGGTGGTGGACGACATTCTCGAGGATGGCACCATTGGCAAGCGAATGGTCGAGACCTCTGTCGGTCGCGTCATTGCCAATGAAATCATTCCTGTCGAGGTCGGCTTCTTCAACGATGTGATTTCGAAGAAGACACTTCGCGGCATCATCACCGATGTCATCAAGACGGTCGGTGTGGCTCGTGCCTGTGAATTCCTCGACGGTATCAAGAATCTGGGCTATCGTCTGGCCTACGAAGGTGGTTTGTCCTTCAACCTCGGCGACATCATCATCCCCGAGGAGAAGGAAGAACTCATCCGTAAGGGTAACGAAGAAGTGGAGCGTATCGCTGGCGAATATGGCATGGGATTCATCACAGACAAAGAGCGCTACAATCAGGTTATCGATACCTGGACGCACGTCAACAACGATCTCTCGGCTATCCTGCTGAAGACGATGAAGGAAGCCGACCAGGGCTTCAACGCAGTGTATATGATGCTCGACTCCGGTGCGCGTGGTAGTGCAGGCCAGATCAGCCAGTTGTCCGGTATGCGTGGTCTGATGGCCAAGCCGCAGAAGGCTGGTGCCGAGCCTCTAACCATCGAGAACCCCATCCTCTCCAACTTCAAGGAGGGAATGAGCGTGCTCGAATACTTCATCTCCACTCACGGTGCTCGTAAGGGTCTGGCCGATACCGCCCTAAAGACAGCCGATGCTGGATACCTTACCCGTCGTCTTGTCGATGTCAGCCATGATGTTATCATCACAGAGGAGGACTGCGGCACCCTGCGCGGCCTTGTGTGCACAGCACAGAAGAATGGCGACGAGGTCATCAGTAGTCTTTCCGAACGTATCCTGGGCCGTGTCTCCGTACACGACATCATCCATCCCACCACGGGCAAACTCATCTGTGCCGCCGGCGAGGAGATTACCGAGGCCAAGGCTGAAGAAATCGAGAACAGCCCCGTCGAGAGCGTTGAGATTCGTTCCGTGCTCACATGCGAGAGCAAGAAGGGCGTATGTATGAAGTGCTATGGTCGCAACCTTGCCACGAGTCGCATGGTGCAGAAAGGTGAGGCCGTCGGCGTGATTGCTGCTCAGTCCATCGGCGAGCCGGGCACACAGCTTACGTTGCGTACATTCCACGCCGGAGGTGTGGCCGGCAACGCTGCCGCCAATGCCATGATTCGTGCCAAGTACGAAGCGCGCGTTGAGTTCGAGGAGTTGCGCACGGTGGACATCATCGACGAGGAAGGCAAGTCTGCACAGATCGTCGTCGGACGTCTTGCCGAGGTGCGCTTCGTGGATGTTCACACAGGCATCGTCCTGCTCACGCAGAATGTGCCTTACGGTAGCACGCTTTACAAGAAGAGCGGCGAGATTGTCTCCAAGGACGATGTGGTGGCCAAGTGGGATCCCTTCAATGCGGTTATCGTAACCGAGAATCCAGGTCGTGTCCAGTACGAAGATGTCATCGAGGGTGTTACATATCGCGTCGAGGCCGACGAGACTACGGGCTTGCGCGAACTCATTGTCATCGAGTCGCGTGACAAGGGAAAGATACCTGCTGCCCATATCCTTGACGAGAACGGCGAGCTCATCCGCACCTACAACCTCCCCATCGGAGGCCATATCGCAGTCGAGGACGGTAAGACCGTCAAGGCTGGTGATGTGCTTGTGAAGATTCCGCGTGTAGTGGCTG
>JAILBW010000020.1 GCA_024680695.1 Bacteroidaceae bacterium | reverse complement strand
GCGACTATACCAAGCAGGCCAACTACATGAACATTCCCGTCGGCGAGACTTATTCGCGCACCAATCACGTCTTCGGCCTCGGCGCAGACTATCGGTTCTGACAAGTAAGGGTTCTTGCGGCCCCGCGTTCGACTGAGCTCAAGCCGAAGCCGTTCGACTGAGCTCACGCCGAAGCCGTTCGACCGAGCTCACGCCGAAGTCGGTAGCGAAGCGGCCGCCCGACATCCCGAAGGGTGGCGCTTGTTCCGAAGCTCTCAAGAAAGCCTTGCGCAAGAGCGCAAGGGGTCAAGACCTCGCTGCCAAAGCTCCCCTCCCGATTGGGGAAGGTCTGGGTGTGAGGCCGGCGTTTAAAAATTCAGGATAATATGACTCTCATCAAAAAGATGTTCCTTGCCGTCCTGCTGCCGACACTGAGCGCAGGACAGTTGGCCTTTGCTGACAACGAACGCGTCGTGGTGGCCTACGTCACCTCATGGTCCTCCGGCTTGCCCGACCCCTCGCGGATGTCCCACATCAACTACGCCTTCGGTGGCGTGAACAGCGCCCGGACAGGCGTCACCATCTCCAACACCTCGCGCCTCCAGCAGATCGTCAGTCTCAAGAAGCGCAACCCCAATCTGAAGGTACTGCTCTCCATCGGCGGATGGGGCGCCGGCGGTTTCACCCCCATGACCTCCGACGCCACCAAGCGCATGGCCTTTGCCCGCGACTGCCTGAGAGTATGCCAACAGTATGGGCTCGACGGCATCGACCTCGACTGGGAGTTCCCCGGCAACAACTCCAGCGGCGAGTCGTCGCCTGCCAACGAGAAGCAGAACTACACCCTCCTCTGCCGCGACCTGCGCCAGGTGCTCGGGCAGGACTATCTGCTCACGATGGCCTCCAACTACACCCCCGGCAACTACGACTTCCAGGGCTGCATCCAGTACCTCGACTTCGTCAACGTGATGTGCTACAACATGGCCAGTCCGCCCAACCACCACGCCGCGCTCTACAAGGCCAACGGCCCCGTCAGCAAGGGCTACTACTCATGCCAGATGGCCATGAACGACCACATCAATGCCGGCATCCCCCGCCAGAAGCTCGTCATGGGAATGCCTCTCTACGGCCACGAATCGGGACGCGGAGAGCAGAGCTACCAGCGCGCCAAAGACCTGCTCGCCACCGGCAACTACGTCGAGGACTGGGACGACAAGGGCAAGGTGCCCTGGATAAAGAAGAAGAGCGACGGCACCTTCTACATGGACTTCGACAACGCCCGCTCCATCGAGCTCAAGTGCCAGTACATCCTCAGCCAGCGCTTCCTCGGCGGCATGTACTGGGACTATCATTCCGACGACAACCAAGGCACCCTGCGCAACACCGTCTGTCGCATCCTCCTTGTCGGCGAGGAAAACCAGCCCGTCCTGCGCCTCGACGGCCAGCCGATGCCCTCCGTCGCCTTCCGCCGCTACCAGTGGGACGGCCCGCTCGCGCAGAACCAGCTGATACGCATCGAGGCCGAGGGCTTCGACGCTGCGCTCACGGCCGACCCCGACTTCTTCGCTCCCCAGCCCGACGGCAGCCTGCGCTTCCTCCCCGTCGACGGACACTATCGCATCCGGGCCGACCTCGACCTGCGCTTCATCCGTGCCGAGGCACTCGACGCCGACGGACAGCCCGCCTCGCTGCAGAGCGACGGCAGCGGAGCCATCTGGGTCATCGGCAACGAGGGCATCGGCAAGCCCTCCTACGAGGCGGCAGGCCTTTCGTGGGACGCCGAGGAGGGTCCCCTCTGCATGGCGCAGCACAATGTCCGGAACCATCAAATCACGCTGCGCGTCGGCCGCGAGCTCAATCCCGACAACGTGAACTTCAAGTTCTTCCTGCAGCGCGGCTGGGGAAGTGAGTTCACTTCGTCGGGCAGCAACAAGCTCTACATGAGCAGCACCACATTCGCCGTCGGCACAGGCAGCAACGGACACGACGACGGGAACATCTACCTGCGCACCGGCCAGAAGCTCACGCCCGGCGCAGCCTATCGCTTCACCATCTCATGCATCGCCGGCATCAGCCGCGTCATCCTGCGCATCGAGGACGTCACCACCTCCGTACTCCTGCCACAGCCCGACGCCAATCCCCTCCTCCACCCTTGGTTCACGCTCGACGGCATCCCCGTGTCCGCTCCCACCAAGCCCGGGATTTACGTCAAGGAAGGTAGGAAGATAAGGAGACGCTAAAAAAGCCATAGCCTCCCTCCCCTGCCCGCATCGTCTTTAGCGCGAAGGACTATGCACGGTGCAGGGCTCGTCTTCATGTCCCTCTTCGTGAAGCAATGTCAACACAAAATGCTAAATGCAAAATGCAAAATGCAAAAAAATGCTGCATCTGGAACAGGTAGAAGGCGGCCAACGCGACGCTCAGGCCCAGCAGATGGAGCAGCGACGGCAGCCGATAGCGTCGGAAGAGATGCATCATAGCCTGTTAGCCAGCGAGTCAACAATCTGTCCGTCGAAGAGGTTCACGATGCGACCGGCATAGGTGGCATCGCGCTGCGAGTGGGTAACCATCACGATGGTGGTCCCTTCTTTGTTCAGCTCCGTGAGCAGCTCCATCACCTCGATGCCGTTTCGCGAGTCCAGGTTGCCCGTAGGCTCGTCGGCCAGGATGAGCTGCGGACGGCCGATGACGGCGCGGGCGATGGCCACTCGTTGCTGCTGTCCGCCAGAGAGTTGCTGGGGATAGTGCTTGGCTCGGTGCGAGATGGCCATCCGACGCAGCATCTCCGTCACTCGCTCGCGGCGTTCGCGGGCCGGCACTCCCAGGTAGCGCAGCGGCAGCTCTACGTTCTCCTCGACGTTCAGCTCGTCGATGAGGTTGAACGACTGGAACACAAAGCCGATGCGTCCGCGGCGGATGCGAGTGCGCTGTCGCTCCCGCAGGCTTCCCACCTCCTCGCCGGCCAGACAGTATCGCCCGCCGGTAGGGTTGTCCAGAAGACCCAGGATGTTCAGCAGCGTACTCTTGCCACAGCCGCTCGGCCCCATTACGGCCACAAACTCGCCGTCGGCCACAATCATGCTCACCCCGTTGAGGGCCACGGTTTCCACCTCCTCGGTGCGGAACACCTTGTAAAGATTCTCAATCTCGATCATATTCTTTTTGCTTTTATTATGGTTAATATTTGTTTACAAAACACGTTGTACAGATTGATGCGAAGCGTGGCATCGGCCGACGCGACACGCCGCGGGACCCAACGCTTGCTGTAGTATTGGCCGATGCAACGTGTAGTTTTTGGCCGAAGATGCCGTCAGAATCGCGCAAACTTGCGCAAATGTCCATGAGTTCCAAATTTCTCAAGTTTTTCCACATACTGAATATCAATACCTTACGAAGGAAGACACTCCCCGAAACCCCATTTTCTGGCCCAAAACGGGGCATTTTCACCTCTTTTTGGCGACCGCTCGTTTCGGGCATTGCGCAGGCAAACCCTCCGAAATACGGACAATTTCGTCTGTTATTTTCTCGTACCGTCATACGCATTCTGTCACGGATCTGCTATTCATTGCGCAGGCTCTCAATGGGATTACTGTAGGCAGCCCGCCAAATCTGAATGCCCACCGAGAGGACTGCCGTCAGGAGCGAGAACAGACAGGTGGCGGCGAATATCCAGGGCGAGAGCGCAATGCGATAGCTGAAGTCCTGAAGCCACTGGCTCATAATATGGTAGCTGAGGGGGATGGCGAAGAGGAACGAGACCAAGAGCGGCATGCAGAAGATGCGAAGCATCAGCCACATCACTTCGCTGCTGGAACTGCCCAGAATCTTGCGGATGCCGATCTCGCTCTTGCGCTGTCGGATAAAGAAGAGCGACATCCCCACAAAGCCCATCACGGAGATGACGATGGCCAGAAGCGTAAAGAGGGAGACGATGCGGAGTGTGTTCTGCCGATCCTCGAACGACTCGCGGATCTTTTCCTGCAGGCCGCTGATGTGGTATTCCGTATAAGCAGCGGGACAGCCCAAGTCCAGCAGCATCTGAGCGAAGGCGGCCCTTGCCTCCCTGCTCCCATTGGTCTTGACGAGGAAGTCCGGCTCGTTCAGGTTTTCCGCTATCTGTATGGCGAAAGGCTGCACATCTGCCAGAATGTTAGTCTTGTGGAAATCGGCTACCACACCATTGAGCGGCGACTTCCTTTCAGAGCTGAATACGATCTCCCGGTCACTCTCCTTCATGTCGAGCTGCCGCAGAGCCTCTTCGTTCAGGTACCAGCCGTCGCTGGCCGGGCCATTGTCTGTCAGGATGTTCAGTCCGTAGAGTTCGAGGGCAGTGCTGTCGAGCCAGGTCTGATAGAGGAAGACGGACTTGTCCTCGCGGTTTACGCTGATCATGGAGTTGTTGTTGTCGATGAAAGTCGTTCCCCGATAGCAGCCGATCCTCTCCACGAAAGGCATCTGCTCCAAACGGCTGCGCACAGCCTGGCTCTCAATTCCCGACGGATAGGTGATGAGATAGAGATTCTCCGTATTGAAGCCCATCGGAGCGTGGATGATGTGGCTGAGCTGCAACCAGATGGTGAGGGCAGCCGTGAGCATCACGACGATAATCACATTCTGCAAGAAGATAAAGACGCGACTGAGCAGCATCTTGGAACGGAAGCGGAACGAGCCCTTCACGATGTCGATGGGCTGATAGCGCGACAGATGCCAGCTGGGCAGGACGCCCGAGACAAAGCCCGTCAACAGGATGAAGCCCAGACAGAGGCAGACGGAGCCGGCATTGATGTCGCTGGCCAAGGCTATCTTACCCCTGAACAGACGAGCGGCATCCTGCTCGAAGACGAAGGAGAGAGCCAGCCCGACGACAAACGAGAGGGCAACCATCAGCACAGACTCGGCAATCAGCCTCAGGGAGATATGGATGCCAGTGCTGCCAAGCAGCCGTCGGGCAGCCATCTCCTTGGCACGGAATCCGGTGTTGGCAACGGTCAGGTTGACGTAGTTACTCACAGCAAACAAGAAGATTGCCAAGACGGCAGAGAGCAGGATGTAGAGTCGCCCCCTGTCGCCCTTTGTCAATCCAAGACCATCGTTCTGCGGAGCAAACAGCACCTCGCGGAGCGGCGTAAGCGTGACATCGCCCAGGTTTACTCTTTGCCAGAGCAGACGCTTCTTCACTACATGCTGCTGTATCAGGCTGCGCGTCGATTCTGTCTGAGCCCCATCCTTTAGCTTCAGGAGAATCTTGCAGACACCGGTGGGGCCGTAAGCCATTGCGTTGTCGTTCAGTTTGTACCCCATCACCTGCGGATAGCGCTCCATCGAGACCAGGATCTGTGTCTCGTTGGGAAAGACGGTGCGGTCGAGATCCTCAATGATGCCAGCGATGTTATAGACCAAGGTGCTGTCGTAAGGGTCCGGGGCACCCATCTTCACGTTTCGGCTGCCCACCAGCTGCAGGCTCTCGCCGATGGGATTCCTGTCGGCAAAGAGTTTCCGGGCCAGGCTCTCGGTGATGACACACTTGTCGGGCGAGTCGAGAACCGTCTCGGGATTGCCCACCTTCAGCCGGAAGGCAAAAAAGTCGAAGAACGTCGGGTCGGTCAGCATGATGATACTGCTCATCTGCTCGTCCAGTTCCCGCTCGCCGCATCTTATCTTTCCGCTCTGGCTGAACACTCGGCAGGTCTGCTCCACATCGGGGCACAGCGCCTCGATCTCCTGCGCCACTTGCGGCCACATAAAGAAGCCATTGCTGTTGCCCACCATGTAGATGCGGTCGGCATCGGGATGCTGCGAGTCGATGGAGAACTGCCGCCAGACATAGTCGCCCAGCAGGATGACGAACATCAGCGACAGGGCCAGGCCGACGATGCTGATAAAGGTATAGACTCTGTTGCGGGAAAGAAATTTCAGGTAAGACTTCATGACGAATTGCTTGTATCTAATTATTACTCAACTTGAGAACCTCCTTGTCCTTGAATGCTTCATACCCGCTGGTGATGACGCGCTCGCCCTCTTCCAGCCCTTCGAGCACCTCATAGTGCTGTGGGTTCTGTCGCCCGATGCGAAGTTGTCGGCGATAGGCCGTTTGGCCGTCGGAGGAGAGGACGAATATCCAGTTGCCGCCGGTGGACTGGAAGAAGGTGCCGCGCGGAATGAGGATGGCCTGCTCGGGACGGCCCAGCTCGAGGTTCAGATAGTAGGTCTGTCCGGAGCGCATTTGCCGGGGGCGCTCGCCAGAGAATACGAAGTCGGTGCGGAAGCGGCCTTCGCGCACTTCGGGATACACCTTGCGCAGGCGCAGCGGATAGGTGTGGCCGTCGCGCTCGAAGGTGGCAGGCAGCCCGGCGCGGACGCGGTCGATGTAGTGTTCGTCCACCCAAGCCTGCACCTTGAAGTCGCTCAGGTCGTTGATCTGCCCGATCTTGGTGCCAGGCGCCACGCTTTGCCCCAGCTCGACATCCAGCAGGCCCAGCTCGCCGTCGATGGCCGAGCGCACCTCCAGCTTCTGCTTCCGCTCCCTGACGAGCAGGACATTGCGGCGCATGGCTTCCAAGTTGTCCTCCATCTGCTCCATCTGCACGGAACGGTAGATGCTGTCCTGGACAAGGCGCTGGGTGACAAGGTCGTGTTTGCGGCGCGAGAGTTCATAGTCCTCGCGACTCTGCTCATAGACTTCGCGGCTGATGAGCTGCTCGGCATAGAGGCGCTCGTTCTGCTGCCAGGCGCGCCGGCGGCGCTGAATGTCGATGTCGAGCTGGGCGCACTCGGTCTCGTTGTTCAGCCGGTCCTGCTGCATAGCCACCTGGGTGTTGCGCAGGAGGTTCTGCTTCTCGGCCAGTTCGGCCTCGGCATTCAGTATCTGGAGGTCGAGGGTGCTGTTCGTAAGGCGGACAATGACATCGCCCCGCCGGACAGGACTCCCCTCTTCGACCAACCGCTCGCTGACGATGCCGCCCTCTTCGGGCGCCACCTGCACCACCTGGATGGGCATCACCTGCCCATTGAGGCGGACATAGTCCTTGAACTCGGCACGCTGGGCTGTGGCAATGCTAATCTGGCGGACATCTACGCGCAGCGTCTCGGCATGATGGCCGAAGAGCATCCATCCGACAAGCGAGAGAACTGCAAGGCCTCCTATTAAATAAGGTACGCGCGCGCGAAGAAGGCCATGGGGTTTCTGTATTACTCGGTCCATAATGATTCTCCTCTGTAGTATCGTGACAATCTGTTCTTTAGCAGACACGTAAGGTGACTGCGTAGCAGCTGGGCACGGCTCTGCCAGAGCTGGGCTGCCGAGGCGGAGACATCGAGGGGCGAAGCAAGCCCCAGTTCGTACTGCCGCGTAGCAAGACTCAAAGCCAAGCTGTCGGCCTCGACGCGCGCCTGAGTCTGTAGGGCTTCACGTCGGGCTCCCTCGCATTCCATGTCGGCCTCGGCCAGGAGGCGGCGCATCTCCTGCGACTTCTGCGCCATGCGCTCCTGAGCCATGAGGAGGGCATTGCGCTGGCGGCGCAGTCGGGTGAGCGACTGGAGGCGGCCGAAGAGGGGGACGGAAAGTGTAGCATAGACGTAGTGGCCGGCATTGTGGCGCAGCTGGTCGGAGAAGGCAGAGGCGCCGTCGGCGTGCAGCGTCTTGTAATAGGTGGTGGAGATGCCTGCGCCCACGCTCAGCGTAGGGAACAGCTGGCTGCGAGCGGCACGATAGGCATGGCGGGCCGACTCGACGGCGAAACGGGCTTGCATGAGTTCGGGGAGTCGATCGTCGGCCGTCGCGGCCTTGTCAGGGGCAACGGGCGGCAGCGACCGGCCGAGGGGGACGAGGCAGAGGGAGACGGAAGCGGTGTCGAGGGCCATCTCCTGTCGCAGACGAAGCATGGCCTGGGCAAGGAGGTTTCGATGGCGCGTAAGCTCGAGGTCGTCGGCTGCCAGCTGGGCGCGCATCTGCGCCACATCGGGCATCCCCTTGGTGCCGACCTCATACATCGACTCGGTCTGCTGCAGCATGAGGCGGCTTTGCGACTGCTTGCATTCGGTCATTGCCACAGTGCCTTGATAGTAAAGCACATCGGCGTAGGATTGCATGACGGCCAGTGCCACCCGGTCGCGCTCGGCTTGCAGGGCATTGCGCCCCATGAGCACATCGGCCCGAGCCATGCGCAGTTCGTGGAGCCGGCGCATGCCGTCGAACAAAGGCAAGGAGGCACTGAGCCCATAGCCGTTGTAGAAGGTGGAGACGTCGGTGTAGGTGTTCGTCTCGGGGTCGATGGCGCGGCCGAAGTTGTACTGCCCGCTGGTGCTGGCTTCCACCTGAGGCAGAAAGGCACCCACGGCCTGACGGCGGAGGGCATTGCGATCATCGAGCGCAAGGGCTTGCAAGCGCACCTCATGGTTGTGTTCCACGGCATACTGCATGCAGCGCTCTACGGTCCATGCCTCCTGACCGCAGGCCGGGAGCGCACCAATCAACAGGGGTATTATCACTGTGCGTTTCATTCGTCGTTCGTTTTTTGACGCTGCAAAGTTACGACCTGCAGCTCGCACTGCCAAGGGTTTTGCCTTGGAGAAAGACGGATTGTCTAATATTTGTACACTTCGGTGTCCAAGGTTTTGACAGAAAAGCCCTATCTTTGCACCCGAAAAGAGAAAAACAGCCCCCGACGGAGGGCTTACGACACATCGATGACTGACAACGCAACGATACTGGTGGCGGACGACAACCCCACCATCCTGACGGCAGCCCGCTACTGCCTGGAGGGCGCCTTTGCACGCATCCTTACCGTGCAGCGTCCCGAAGAGATTCTCCCACTGCTGCAACAGGAGGCAGTGGACCTGATCCTGCTGGACATGAACTTCTCGCTGGGCGTCAATACCGGGCGCGAGGGACTGATGTGGCTGCAAGCCATACAGAAGCGCCACCCGGACATGCCGGTGGTCTTGCTTACGGCATACGCCGACGTAGAACTGGCCGTAAGGGGACTGAAAGAGGGCGCCGCCGACTTCGTGACAAAGCCCTGGGACAACAGCGAGCTACGCCACAAGCTGAGGGACGCACTGGCAAGGAAGGCCGAAGTGGAGAGGCTGGACGAGATGGAGGCGGCTCACATACGCCGCGCCATCGACCGCTGTCACGGCAATATGTCGGAGGCGGCCAAACTGCTTGGCGTCTCGCGCCAGACATTGTATAACAAGATGAGGAGGTAAGCGTGATGGACTACGGACTGTGTCTTGCGGCCTTGGCCTGCCTGATGATTCTGATTGTGCTTTTTCGTCGCCATCAGCGACGGTTGGAGCGACGAGCATGGCTGATGCTCGAGGCTATCAAGAACCGCGACTTCTCCTTCCGCCTGCCCACACGCGGACTGCTCCCTGGCGAGCGGGCCATGCAGGAAGCACTGAACGAACTGGGCATCCAACTGGCGCGACTGCTTCGCGAGAACGAAGTGGAGAGCTGGCGCAGAGTGGCGCGAGTAATGACTCACGAGATAATGAACAACATCGCCCCCATAGCCAGCATCAGCCAATCGCTGAAGGAACGGCCCGACGTGCAGGGAACGCAACTGGAGCCTGCGGTGCAAACCATCTATGACACCAGCAGACACCTGACGACGCTGGTGGAGGACTTCCGACAGCTGACGATGCGGCGCGAAGTGCATCGCACTGCAGTGTCGATGGCACGGACGGTGGAGATGGTGAGCGCACTGTTCCCCACCCTGGATTGGCACATCGACCTGCCCGAAGGACTCACCGTGGAGACAGACGAGGGAATACTGCGGCAGACGCTGACAAACCTAACCAAAAATGCGAAGGAAGCGGGTGCGCGCATCGTGGAAGTGTGCTGGCAGGAGAATGGCCTGCTGATGAGCAACGACGGCGAACCCATCCCTGCCGACCTGGGACGCGAAATCTTCACCCCGTTCTTTACCACCAAGCGCGGAGGATCGGGCATCGGCCTGGTACTCTCGCGCCAGTTGCTGGTGGTGCAGGGCGGCGACCTGACGCTGGAGAGGGTGCCCAGAAGGGGCTTCACCGTGACGTTTCGGGCAACTCTAACAAGTGAGCCATAGCGCGGGCGATGCCGTCTTCATCGACGGAGGAGGTGACATAATCGGCGGCCTGCTTCACGCTGTCGTCGGCGTTCCCCATAGCCACTCCGATGCCAGCGGCACGGAGCATGGGAATGTCGTTGCCGCCGTCGCCAAAAGCGATGCAACGGGAGACATCGGTGCCCAGATAGTGCGCCACGGCCGAGAGGGCATAACCCTTGGTGGCATGGCGGGCAGTAATGTCGGCAAAGGCGGGATGCCAACGGGTGCAGAGGGCATCGCCCAGACGGGGCATGATGGCCTGCTCCTGCACCACGTCGAAGAATGGGGAGATCTGCAGGACGCGCAACGCACTGGCCTGCGACGCATCGAGCCGCGGCAGGCTGAAGGCCGGAATGCGAAGCAACTGCTGGAACAACTGGCCCACGATGGGTTTCTCGTTCCATATATATATGTCGCGGTCGGCCACCACAATGGCTGCATAGTCGCAGCGCAGGGCATCGTCGAGCAGGAGGCGGACAGTGGCGGGGGCAAGTGCTGTGGCAGCACACACTTCATGCTCACCCACCGTGGCCGACGCACCGTTCAACGTGATGAATCCGTCCATCAGGGGGCGCACCGGGCGCAACGCTTCGGTCTGCACCCACTGGAGTGGGCGCCCAGTGCAGATGAACAGCTTGTGACCGCAAGCCCTTGCTGCCGCAAGCGCCCGCAGTGCGGACTCCGGCACGCGGTGGGTGGTGAAGCTGACCAGCGTGCCATCAATGTCGAAGAAGAGGAGACGACTGCTCAATGCTAATCTATTTATAGAACTCGGCAAAGGCGCGAACTGTATAGAGATAGTCGTCGACAGCACCAGTCTCCCGGGCACTGTGCATGGCCAGGATGGGGGCTCCCATATCCACTCCACGCAGAGGTAGCGAGGCGCTGAGGATGTTGCCCAGCGTGCTGCCGCCAGCCACGTCGCTGTGGTTCACAAATCGCTGACAGGGCACACCGGCCTTGCGGCAGAGTTCGGAGAAGACCGCAGCCGAGAGGGCGTCGCTGACGTACTTCTGCGCTGCATTGTACTTGATGACCGGGCCACCGCCGAGGTGGGGATGATTCGTAGGGTCGTATTTCTCGGAATAGTTGGGATGCCAGGCATGCGCATTGTCGGCCGACACCATGAACGAGCGCTCGACGAGTTGGAAATAGCTGTCGTCGGTGCCTCCCTGCTGTGCGACGATGCGGCGCAAGAGGCTGGCGAGGAAGGGGCTTCCGGCTCCCTGCTTGGTCTGGCTGCCCGTCTCCTCATTATCGAAAATGGCGAGCACTCGGGTGCGCGCTGTGGGGGTGGAGGCCGTCTGAAGGAGTGCCTCGAGGCCGGCAAACACCATGCTGAGGTCGTCGAGCCGCCCACTGGAGAGGAACTCGTCGTGGAGGCCGAAGGTGCAGGCAGGGGTGGCGTCGTAGAGATAGAGGTCGAAGTCGAGGATGTCATCGGCTGGCACAGAGAGTTCGTTGGCAATGAGGCGGAGCAGCACACCTTCGCGCTCCAGTTCGCTGCGCACAATGCCGAGCAGCGGCAGCATGTCCTTCTGGCGGCTCAGCTTTACGCCGTCGTTCACCTGACGATTGAAATGTATGGCCAGATTGGCAATCTGGAGCAGGGGCCGACGGATGTGGAGCAAGCGGGTGGTGGGCTGCATGGCATCGGGGCTGCGCAGGATTACGCGACCGGCAAGGGAAAGGGGACGGTCGAACCAGGTGGACATAATCGGACCGCCATACACCTCGACGTTCAGTCTTACGATTCCGCCCTCGCAAGCCATCTCTGCGCAAGGCTTGATGCGGAAGGTGGGCGAATCGCAATGGGCGCAGACCACATGGAAGCCTGCCTCGGCCATCGGCTCGGTGCCCAACTGGAAGGCATAGAGCGACGAGTCGTTCTTCTTCACATAGAACTTGCGCCCTGCAGGCATTTCGCCCAAGGACTGCGAAGCATCCACACACTGGAAACCAGCCGCACTCAACTCCGTCTCAAGGGTGCGCACGGCGAGAAAATTCACTGGAGAAGCGTCGAGAAGACGCATTAAACGCTGTATCATCTGTTCAATTCAATTTAGTTGTTTACCTCTGCACTCTGGTCGAGGGCATTTTTGCACCTCTACCTTCCAGGTCGGGGCACGATTCCGTACCTCTGTCCTCTAACCGAAGATACTTTCGCTCAGAAAAAGCAAATGTATTTGAACCCTGTTTGAGTCTTGTCGTGACTCAACAAATGAAATGTGCACATTTCTTTGTTATTCGCAGCTCCAATATTTGTTTTTTCGCTCACTTATCCGTACCTTTGCAAGACAGGTGCAAAGATAAGAAGTTTTTTGCTAAGAAAAATGAAAAGTTCTGAGAAAATTACTGAGCAGCCCTCGCATTTCGACCATCTGGAGCAAATGACGGTGCAGGAGCTGCTCCATCACATCAACGAGGAAGACCACCGCGTGGCTGATGCTGTGGCAGACTCAATTCCACAGATAGAACGTCTCGTGGAGGCCATCGAGCCACGAATGCATCGTGGTGGCAGACTCTTTTACATTGGTGCAGGAACCAGCGGAAGGCTCGGCGTGTTGGATGCCAGCGAACTGCCACCCACCTTTGGTGTACCAGAATCGTGGGTAACTGGTCTTATCGCCGGCGGAGACAAGGCATTGCGCCATGCGGTGGAAAACGCTGAGGACATTGCCGAGCAGGGGTGGAGGGACCTGAGCGTCCATCAACCGACAGCCGACGACTCGGTGATTGGCATCGCAGCATCAGGCACCACCCCCTACGTTGTGGGTGCCATCCGCCATGCCCGCGAGGCGGGTCTGCTCACGGGCTGCATCACCAGCAATCCCTCTACGCCATTGGCACAGGCGGCTGAATTCCCAGTAGAGACCATCGTAGGACCGGAGTTCGTTACGGGCTCGAGCCGAATGAAAAGTGGTACGGCACAGAAGATGGTGCTGAACATGCTCTCCACCACACTGATGATACGCCTCGGACGTGTGCAGGGCAACCGCATGGTGAACATGCAGCTGACGAATGCAAAGCTCGTCGACCGTGGAACAAGAATGATTCAGGAGTCGCTGGGCATCAGCTACGAAGAAGCACGCGAGCGACTATTGGAGGCAGGCAGTGTGAGCCGAGTGCTGTGAGCTATTGTTTCATTGACAAGCCTCCTCTAAATCTCCTCCCGAAGGAGGAGACTTCCCTTCCCCTCAGCATCCTTGCCCTCCGTCGGCAAGCCTCCCCAACGCTCAAACACTTACTCGCGTTGCCCTCTCCTGAAGAGGGTCGGGGAGAGGCCAATCATTGAACCCTTGCGCTCGGCTATGCCGCTTCGCCTTTAGTGCGAAGAACATTTGAACATTTGAACATTTGAACATTTGAACTCTTGAATCCTTTACCATGCACATTGCAGTAGCAGGAAATATCGGCAGCGGAAAGAGCACACTCACACAGATGCTGGCCGAACACTATGGATGGACACCCCGATACGAGACTGTGAGCCACAACCCGTATCTTGTGGACTACTATCGCGACATTCCACGATGGTCGTTTGCGATGGAGGTGTTCTTCCTCAAGGAACGATTCCGCGACATACTGGAAATCAACCGTTCCACAAAGACCTTCGTGCAGGACCGCACCATCTACGAGGGTGTCCATGTCTTCGTGGCCAACAACAAGCGACTTGGCCACCTCTCGGACAAGGACTACGAGACATACATGGAACTGTTCGGGCTGATGACGGACATTGTGCGCTACCCCGACCTAATGATTTACCTGCGCGCCAGTGTGCCTCACCTCGTGCACAACATCCAGAAACGTGGACGTAATTATGAGCAGGCCATCCAGCTCGAGTACCTGACGGGACTGAACAGTCTCTACGAGGAATTCATCGGTGAGAAGTACCCTGGACGAGTGCTGACCATCGATGTCGATGATATGGACTTCCAGCACCGACGCCAGGACTTTGCATTCATCACGGACAAGATTGATGCCCTACTCTACGGTCTGTTCCCCCTCACCGCTCACGAACCATACGACGGAATGGCATGAAACTATCGAACAAGCCTCTCCAAGCCTTGAACTCTTGAACCCTTTAACTCCTCATAAACCATGCATATAGCTGTAGCCGGAAACATTGGCAGCGGAAAGACGACGCTGACCAGAATGCTTGCAAAAAGATACGGGTGGACACCACGATATGAGCCCGTCGATGTGAACCCCTACCTCGCAGACTTCTACGAGGATATGAATCGTTGGTCCTTCAACCTGCAGGTGTACTTCCTGAACAAACGCTTTCGCGATGTGGTGGAGATATCCAAGACACAGGACACCATCATCCAGGACCGCACCATCTTTGAGGATGCACGCATCTTTGCCCCAAATCTCTACGAGCAGGGGTACATGTCGGAACGCGACTTCAAAAACTATTCAGAACTTTTCGACCTGATGATGTCTCTCGTTGGACTCCCAGACCTGATGATATACATCCGCAGCAGCATCCCTAACCTGATTGCACAAATCAGTAAGCGTGGCCGCGACTACGAACAGAGCATCCGCATTGACTACCTCACAGGACTGAACAACCGATACGAGGAGTGGATAAAGGGCTACGAGGGGAAGTTGCTCATCATCAACGGCGATGAGACTAAGTTTGAGGCCAATCCGCACGACTTCATGCGAGTGACAGAGCAGATTGACTCACTGCTCTACGGCCTGTTCTGAGCCTGTAGTCGGGATTGGGCGTTCAGATAGGAGAGATGGCCTCTCCCCTGGCTCTTTGGACTGAGCGTTCAGAAAGGAGAGATGGCCAGCCCGATGCGTTTCTCCAGTTCAGGCATGTGGCTACGGCGAATGGAGACAGTGAGCAGGCAGTTGCCGTCATAGGACTGCGACACAATGCGTGCATCCATATCGCGCACCACCTTCATCACGGCAGACATCAGGGGATATTCGAACGAGAAGGTCTTTTCCTCGTCCACAGTCTTTGTGACTATCTCTGCAGCAGCAATGGCTTCGGCGGCAGCAGTGCGATAGGCCACAATGAGGCCGCTGGTGCCAAGCTTCACACCACCAAAGTAGCGCACCACAAGGATGATGATGTTGGTCAGGTCATTTGAGTTGATTTGTCCCAGAATGGGCTTTCCTGCAGTGCCACTGGGTTCACCATTGTCATTGGCGCGGAACACTTCCCTTTCAGCCCCAATCATATAGGCCCAGCAGACATGGCGGGCATCATAGTATTTCCGCTGGTACTGCTCTACGCGTGACATTGCCTCCTCCACAGTGCCGACAGGGTAGGCAAAAGCGAGGAACTTACTCCTGAGTTCAGTGTAAGTCCCCTCGCTCTTGGAAGCTATGGTTTTGTAGATGTCAGGCAACACTGGCAAACGACTTAATGACTTAATGACATAATGACCTTAATGACCTTAAAGACCCTAAGGACCCTAATGACCTTAAAGACCCTAAGGACCTTAAAGACCCTAAGTGGAAGAGTTCAATGAACTCTCACGCAAGCTTATGAATCACAAGGCCTGAGCGGAGTTTGGGTTCAAACCATGTGGCCTTTGGAGGCATGATGTTGCCACTGTCGGCTATGCGCATGATTTGGTCCATGCTGACGGGATAGAGGGCCAGGGCAAGCTTCATCTCACCACTGTCGACACGCCGTTTCAGTTCCTCCAGGCCACGTAGTCCTCCTACGAAGTCAATGCGCTTGTCGCTGCGCAAGTCCTTGATGCCAAGCAGTTCGTCGAGGATGAGCTTGCTGCTGATGCTTACGTCCAGGCTGCCTATGGGGTCTGCTTCGTCCACAAGGCCGGGCTTGAGCTGGAGGCTGTACCAAGTGGTGCCCAGATAGAGGCTGAACTCATGGAGACGTGTGGGGCGATAGGGCTTTTCCCCCTTTGCTTCGACGTTGAAGTGGACGGAGAGCTTGTCGAGGAACTCCCCTTCGGTCATGCCGTTGAGGTCCTTCACCACCCGGTTGTAGTCGAGGATGGTGAGTTGGCTGGCAGGGAAGCAGACAGCCATGAAGTAGTTGTACTCCTCGTCGCCGCGATGATTGGGATTCTGCCTTGCCTTCTCTGCTCCCACCAGTGCTGCAGCTGCCGAGCGATGGTGTCCGTCGGCTATATATAAATAAGGTATGGCAGAGAATGTCTCCGTGATGGTCTGGATGTCCTTGGGGTTGTCCACCAGCCAGAGTCGGTGTCGGAAGCCGTCGATGGGTGCCACGAAGTCGTACTCAGGTGCCTGGGCAGTGATGTGGCTGATGAGGTTGTCGAGGACAGGATTGTCTGGATAGGCAAAGAAGACGGGTTCGAGGTTGGCATTGTTCACGCGGACATGCTTCATGCGGTCCTCTTCCTTGTCACGCCGTGTCAGTTCATGCTTCTTGATAGTGCCGTTCATGTAGTCCTCCACGGCAGCAGCTACCACGAGTCCGTACTGTGTCTTGCCGGCAGCTCCCTGCAGTCCTCCCATTGGTGAGTCGCCGATGGTCTGGGCATAGATGTAGTACATCTCCTCCTTGTCTTGTCTGAGCCAGCCTTTGTCCTGAAACTTCTGGAAGTTCTCTGCTGCGCGTTCATAGACGCGAGGGTCATACTCACTTGTGCCTTGTGGGAAGTCTATTTCCGGCTTGATGATGTGGTAGAGCGACTTCTCGTTGTTGCCTGCCTCTGCCCGAGCTTCCTCCGAGTCGAGGACATCATAGGGACGGCTCTCTACCTGCTCCACCAGCTCCCGAGGTGGCCTGATTCCACGAAATGGTTTTATTGTAGCCATCTTTTTTATTTAAGGATTTTAGGATTTTTGATTTTAGGATTTAATTTGAAACGTGACACATTTTAGGATTTTAGGATTTAAGGATTTTAGGATTTTAGGATTTATTTTGACGTGCTGTTTGAGTTTAATGAATTTTGAACTGTGAGTATCGAGCTGATGATTATTTTCAGAAGCTCTTGACTTTCTTCGTACAATGCACTGACACGTTTGCGCGGTAATATCTCACATTCCATGATGAGGTCAAGCCAGAGGCCAGTTTCATCAATCTCTTCTTCTACCATTTTCAGCTTATTGAGGAAATCCTTTTTGGATTTTCCCACACAAGCTGCCCTGTAGTTGGCAATCGGAGATGTGCCAGAACGCACGATTTGCTTAGCAATTGCAGTTGAGGAAATCGAATGAGGCATGGAGTCAACCATCTTAATGATTCTGACTGCAAACCGCTTCAATCTATCCTTCAATTCCTGCTCCGTCATTGGTGTCAACCCCAAATCATCAAATCAAAAATCCTTAAATCCTAAAATCTAAAATCCTTAAATCCATCAGTTTACCTTAAATTTAGTGATACCTTTTTCGATAAATCCTACTATCTGGTTGGCAGCAGCGATGCCGGCATTGACATTGGCCTCGGCTGTCTGTGCACCCATCTTCTTTGGTGTGGTGAAGTAGCGGCCAGGGAACTTCTCCGTGAAGTCTGCATCGGCATCCGGCTTGATGTCTGTCAGATACTTCAGGTCGGTGCGTTCCTCCATGAGCTTGATGAGTCCTGCCTCGTCGATGACCTCCTTGCGGGCAGTGTTGACCAGTATGCCACCCTTCTTCATCTTGCCCACCAGGTCGTAGTTGATGCTCTGACGGGTCTCGGGAGTGGCAGGGATGTGGAGAGAGACAATGTCGCATGTCTCGAAGAGCTCTTCCTGGCTCTTTGCAGCCTTCACGCCCATCAGCTCGATGCTCTCTGCAGGGCAATAGGCATCATAGGCCTTCACCTCCATGCCGAATCCCTTGGCTATACGAGCCACATTGCGTCCCACATTGCCGAAGGCAAGTATGCCCAACTTCTTGTCCTTTAGTTCTGTGCCGCTGGTGCCGTTGAAGAAATTGCGCACACCATATACGAGTAGTCCGAAGACCAGCTCAGCCACGCTGTTGGCATTCTGTCCGGGTGTGTTCATGGCCACCACCTTGTGTGCCGTGGCTGCCTGGAGGTCGATGTTGTCGTATCCTGCACCTGCCCTCACCACTATCTTCAGCCGCTGTGCAGCATCCAGCACTTCGCTGTCCACCTTGTCCGAGCGGATAATCATGGCATCCGCATCCTTCACTGCCTCGAGCAGTTGGCTCTTCTCTGTGTATTTCTCCAGCATGGCCACTTCGTAGCCTGCTGCGTCGAACACTTCCTTAATACCATCCACAGCAACCTTGCTGAATGGTTTCTCTGTTGCTATCAGAACTTTCATTTTCTTTTTTTCTGTTTCATTGGCGCTAAGGACCTTAAGGACCCTAAAGACCTTAACGACCTTAATGACCTTAATGACTTAAAGACTTAATGACTCAAAAACTCAAAAAACTCAAAAACTCAAAAACTCAAAGAGAGTCCTTAATGTTTCTTCTCAAACTCCTTCATGCATTCCACGAGTGCCTGGCAGCCTTCGATGCTCATGGCATTGTAGCAGCTGGCACGGAAGCCTCCCACGTCGCGGTGTCCCTTCACGCCTACCATGCCCTGACTGGTGGCAAAGGCCAGGAACTCGTCTTGCAGCTCCTGATACTCAGGCTTCAGTACGAAGGTGATGTTCATGCGCGAACGGCTGTCTTCCTCTGCAGTGCCCACGAAGAGCTTGTTGCGGTCTATCTCTCCATACACTATCTCGGCCCTCTGAATGGCTCTCTTCTCCATGGCCTCTACGCCTCCCTGCTTCTTTATCCACTTCAGGTTCTGCAGTGCGCAGTAGATGGGCACTGTGGGTGGTGTGTTGAACATGGAGCCCTTCTTGATGTGTGTGCGATAGTCCAGCATGGTGGGGATGGGACGGCTCACGTGGCCCAGCAGGTCCTCCTTGATGATGCAGAAGGTGACGCCTGCCATGCTCAGGTTCTTCTGTGCTCCGCCGTATATCATGCCATACTTGCTCACATCGACGGGACGTGAGAAGATGTCGCTCGACATGTCGGCTATCATGGGCACGGGTGAGTCGAGGTCCTTCAGTATTTCAGTGCCGTAGATGGTGTTGTTGCTCGTGATGTGGAAGTAGTCTGCATCCGTGGGGATGGTGAAGTCCTTGGGGATGTATGTGAAGTTGCGGTCCTTGCTGGATGCCACTTCCACCACTTCTCCGAAGAGTTTTGCCTCCTTCTCGGCCTTTGTGGCCCATACGCCTGTGTTGAGGTAGGCAGCCTTCTTCTCGAGGAAGTTGTATGGCACCATGCAGAACTCCAGGCTTGCTCCTCCGCCGAGGAAGATGACGCTGTATCCCTCAGGGATGTCGAGGAGTTCCTTCATCAGGGCCACTGCCTCGTCGACCACGGGCTGGAAGTTCTTTGCCCTGTGGCTTGTCTCCATCAGCGAGAGTCCACTACCCTCAAACTCGATACATGCAGCTGCTGTAGCCTCCATCACCTCCTTTGGCAGTATGGAGGGTCCGGCATTGAAATTGTACTTTTTCATCGTCGTTAGTATTATTATGGGTTCAGTACTATTTTGCACACAAAGTTACTATGAAAAGTTGAAATACGTGCAACAAAGTGGTTGCCTTTTTCTGTAAAGCGGAAAAAATGCTGCTTTTGTTTGCATATATCACAAAAAAGCCATAATTTTGCACCGCTTTTTCAGTGGGGAGCACTCTGCCGAGAGAGCCTTCGGGGTGTAGCGCAGTTGGTAGCGCACCTGGTTTGGGACCAGGTGGTCGCCCGTTCGAGTCGGGTCACCCCGACTTTTTTCATTGACCATTGACCACTTATTTCATTGACCATTAACGCTGGCAGCGAGGTCTTTAAACTTTAACCTTTAACCTTTAACCTTTACAAGACCATTGAACATTATTTCAGAGAGGGGGCTAAGGACCTTAACGACCTTAAAGACCTTAAGGACCTTAAGGACTCAAAAACTCAAAAACTCAGAAACTCAAAAACTCAAAAACTCAAAAAACGAGAGATGCAAGGCGTATTGTGCCCTGCATCTCTTGCTTTATCCTCCCTTTTTGGGGCTATCCCACTTGTGAGTAGGAAGTCTTCGAGTTCAGCTTCCTGAACTTGTTGTCCGGAATGGGTTCGATGAGGCCCTGCCTTTTCCAATTCTTAATCATTTGCTGACAAGAATTCATGGTGTAGCCATTGCCACGTACATTTTTGCCTATGTTGAATGCCTGTTCGAATGTGAACACGTCAGGGAGTTGGGCATAGATGTTGTCATTCTTGCCAGTTCTCTGGCGGTTGCCACTGACTATCTGAGACAATTCGCTATCTGCCTCTTCCATCTTCTTGCGGAAGTAATGGAGAGAGTTTTCCAGCAGATAGTCTGCCACCAAGTTGAAGATGCTCAGGAATTTGCCTCTCATCAGTGATGGCAAGAGCGGCAGCCAGCATTCAGGGTCAGCCTCGAGCTGCTGACGGGCTCCTTCCAGTCCATGTTTCTCAATGAGACGTGTGGCTGCAGCTACTACCAGCAGACAACCCACCACACGCTGAGCATTCACACAGGTTCTCATTCTGAACCTTGCTTTTATAGGGTCTGCTTCTTTGATTGATTCAAGACGTATGTCTTCCAGCCACTCGCGGCCTGTGTCTTCCAGTCTCTTTGAATTGATCTCTCCCTTCATCAGGGGCAGCAGCTGTGCTACTTCATGTATTTTCTCAGCCAGGGCTGGAGTAAGTTCAGGTATTTTCGTCTCAAGAGAATCATAGGTATTGTCAGGTGTGGTGGCGAGCATCACTCTTGATACAGTTCCATCTTTACAGTTTGGATACATACGATAGAGTGCATCTGGTGTGCCGCAAAGCACAGTGTTCCACAGCAGGTGGGGAATGTGTACACTGACTGCCTCATCACTCTTGGCTTCTCTTTCAAAACGACTGCCATCATAAGCCTGGCGTATCATTACTGAGAACTCAGGGAGTGACTTTCCCCAACGTTGGGAGACAGTATCTGCCTCGCATGTGTAGGAAAAGGCATGAATGCCATTCAGGTTGCCCAGCCGGTCAGCCAGGTTGGGAATGGTGGAGTTCATTGTTAGGATACGTATGGGAAAGACTTCTTCCTTTGGTTGTTCTTTCTGGTTTTTTGCCAAACGTTTTTTTCTCTTGTAGTCCTTTTCCAAAGCTATCAGGATATCATCCTGCTGTTGCAGATAATATGTCCATGCCTCTTTGATGTCATCCAGCCGACCCTTATTTGAGGACATTTGCCCACAGAGGAAGGCATGTAGGTTGAGGTTTCTGCAATCTCCATGTACATAGAGTTTCACTCCAGTGGCCAGAGCTCCGATGGCTGGTGAGATAGTAAGGAGGATAGGCATGGCCATGTTTTGACCTACAGCAGCGATGGAAGCCTTGATGGCTGGTGGGAGTTTGGGGAAATGGTGATAATAGTAAAGACCATTGGCCTTTTCTGCTTCGTCGAGATTCTGACTCATGTCCAGATTGCCATCTTTCTTTTGCTGAATATAAGAAATCACATCACGCATTTTTCCGGACATGGCTGTGCGCTTGCCTGATACTGCTGATTCTATACACTTCTTTTTCTCTGCATCTGAGAATCCGTCATAGCAGGGTATTACCTGCATCATCAGTTTTACATCATAGTCACAGACATAACGCATGTGTGTGGCCAGCTCGTGGGTGAGTGGGTTTCTGCTGCCTTTGGT
>JAILBW010000001.1 GCA_024680695.1 Bacteroidaceae bacterium | reverse complement strand
TGGAGACGGTGAAGAAGGGAGTGTTTGTCGTGAACGGAAAGAAAGTACTTCGCTAATGCATAATGCTTAATGCATAATTCATAATACATAATTATAACGGATATGAAAGCATACATCAAACCATGCATGGTGGCAGAAGATGCCTCCATGACTGTGATGCTGGCAGCCAGCCTGCCCATCGGCGAGGGAACCGTAGATGGCGATGACGCCTTAGTGAAGAACGACGGCTGGGACATCTTCGGCAACGAAGAGCCAAACGAAGAATAACGAACGTTTTTGTTTTTGTGAATAGTTAAAAATGGTTGGTAAAGGCGGATGTGGTAAGAAACGAAATACCGTGCATGCGTCCGCCTTTATGAGTAAAAAGAGACACGATTTACTATGAAACAATACATTTCCCTTTTCTTGGCAGCACTCATGTGCATGGCAGGAATGAATGCCTGGGCACTGGAGCCGAACGCCAACGGCATCTATGAAATCGGCTCGGCTCAGGACCTCGTGGACTTTGCCACGCTGGTGAACGACGGACAGAACAGCGCAGGCGCCGTCCTGACAGCTGACATCGACATGGCATCCATCACGAACTTCACGCCTATCGGCAACGCCGAGGGCAGGCCCTACATCGGAGTATTCGACGGACAGGACCACGCCCTCAGCAATCTCACCGTGAACGTGGCCACATACGCCGGTCTCTTCGGCTACGTGAGCGGCGGCGCCACGGTGAAGAATCTGGTACTCGATGCCTCGTGTGTCATCAATGCCACTGAGGGCGGCTATGCCGGCATCATCGGCGGCTCCACAGGCGGCGGCAACGTGACGATGACGCGCCTGGGCAACGAGGGCACGGTGACCGCTGCCGGCCCCAATGCCGGAGGCATCATCGGCGTGAACATGGGCAACGCGGCAGCTTTCCTCATCGAGAACTGCTACGCCACAGGCACCGTAACCGGAGTCAACGAAAGCGGTGCCATCACCGGCTGGGTAGGCGGTGCAGGAAGCAGCATACGGGGCTGCTGGGCCACGGCCACCGTCGAGGGAATCGAGAGCGGAAAACCCTTCTATCGCGGAGAGCCTACCGAGGTAAAGAACTGCTACAACCTCACGGGCGAGCAGGCTGCAAAGATAACGCAGGAACAGCTCGAGAGCGGCGAGTTTGCCTATAATCTCAATGGAGGCGTCACAGACACTCCCATCTGGTTTCAGACACTCGGCGAGGACAAGCATCCCGTAATCCTCAGTTCGCACAAGGCCGTCTATTGGGGCGGAGCCATCAACTGCGACGGGAAAATCATCCCGAGCAGCGGCACCTATACAAACACCGTGACCACCCACGAGATACCGCCCCACGAATATGAGGACGGCATCTGCAAGAACTGCGGATCCATCGACCCGAACGCTTCACCGCTGCAGCCCAACGCCGACGGTGTCTATGAGATTGGTACAGCATCAAACCTCGTGGCTTTCTCAAAGCTGGTGAACGACGGAAACTACAAAATCAACGCGGTGCTGACTGCCGACATCGACATGAGCCGCGTGGCGAACTTCATCCCCATTGGACTGTCCTCCGAGAACGCCACGGCCTACGTCGGCACCTTCGACGGCCAGTTCCACACCATCAGCCATCTGACCATCCACCGCGATGCCGACAACGTGGGCTACGTGGGCTTGTTCGGCCATGTATATAAAGGCGGCGTGGTCAAGAACCTATACCTGAAGACTGTCAATATCACCACCGACTCCGGAACGCCCATTGCCACAGGTGCAGTAATGGGCCGCAATGGTGCCGCGACCATGATTAATGTGGCTGCGGTGGATGTCACCTTCAACCTGGCAGCAGAGGGCGATGGCACCACGACGAGCCACGGAGGACTTACGGGCGCACTGGCCAACTCTACGAGCACCCGAATGGAGAACTGCTTCACAAACCATCCCTCGCTTGGCTATGTAGGAGGCAAGGCAAAACTCATCAACAGTTTTGCAGGAGAAGACGTGGAACAAATGGGACCCACCGGCGAGCTCTGCCATACGCTGAACGGCGACCAGTCGGCCATTGTCTGGTACCAGACGCTGGGCGAAGACCCCTATCCCGTATTCGACAGCACCCACAAAGTAGTCTATGCCCTGGGACGAATGAATTGCGACGGCACGCCGTCGGTGGGCGAACTCACCTACTCGAACGACCCTGGCGGCATCGAGATACCTCCCCATGAGTACGACCACGGCTTCTGCGTGAACTGCGGCTTCTTCAACCCAGATTACAAGCAGCCGGTGGATGGATTCTACGAGCTGGACGACGGCATGGATGTCTATTGGTTCAGCCATCTTGTCAATACTGGCATGTTGGAAGTCAATGCCCGCCTGACTGATGATGTGGATATGAGTTCAATAGAGAACTTCCCCTCCATCGGTAATAAGAAGTACCAGTACAAAGGAACATTCGACGGACAGCACCACACGGTGAGCAACCTATATATGGAGTATGAACTCGACTATACGGGCTTCCTCGGCGCTGTAGCCGGTGGCGCAGCATTGAAGAACATCACCTTCGATTCCTCCTGCACCATCATAGGAAAAAACTACACTGGCGCAGTGGGAGGCTTTTACGACGGCATGTCGGGCGACATTACAATTTCCAATGTTGGCTTCGAGGGTGAGGTTGCTGGCACGAAAAAATATGCCGCCGGCATCATCGGTAGCAACAAGGGGGCCGATGCCACATTCTATATTACCAACTGCTACTCGACAGGCACAATTTCGGGTGCCAGCAACAATGCTGCCATTGCGGCGTGGACTGGCGACAACCGCGGTACACTTGCCAGTTGCTGGTCGTCTGCCGAGGTAATCAATGCTGAGGACGATGCACATTATCTGTATCAAGGTAAAATCAACAGCGAAAGGCTCTTCTGCACGAAGGGCACACAGGGCACTATCGTGACGGACGCTCAGATAAAGAGCGGCGAGCTGGCCTACATGCTGAACAATTCCAGCGTCGTGAATGTCGGCTGGTATCAGGACATCGGCGAGGACGAGCATCCCGTCACCGACAGCAGTCACGGCCTTGTATTCCCCTCCCTCGAGGGCTTCATCGGCATCAACAGCTACGACTTCACCACCATGCGCGACTATCTGCTAACTCAGATGAACACCGAGGCTGACGGTGCCATCGCATACAGACCGACCATCGACGCAGTGATGGCTGCAGTGGACGAAGTCTATCATGCCGAGGCAAACGACCGCGAGACTTTTGCCGAGATATATTCCGCTAAACTGGTGGAAGCGATAAACATATTCCGCGAGAGCAAAGCCGCCTACCAGAACTTTATGGACATCGTGGCCGAGGCCGTGAGCCTGTCCCGGGAAATCTGCGGGCCAAGTGCCGAGACGGAGCTGCTGGAGAACTACCTCGAAGGCGAGGCTGGCAGTAGCGAACTGTATCCCAATGGCACCTACTATTATATCATCGACCAGATGCAACTCACCAACGACCAGATTCTCCAGGAGGGAGTCTTCGTGAGACAGATGCTCGAAGCGGCCATTAGGAACAGCTACAAGGTGGGCGCCGACATCACTATCCTAATGGAGAACCCGAAGTTCGAGGAGCCTTTCTCCACCGGATGGGAGGGCACCTACGGCACAGGCAAGCAGGCGTACACGCTCTCGAACGGCACGTTCGTGGGAGCCGAGAGCTGGTCCGCCTCGCCCTTCGACATGCACCAGACACTCACGGGAATGAAGCAGGGACTCTATCTGCTCGAGGTGACTGCTGCCTCGCGGCCCAGCAGCGACCATGACACACAGCTGCTCAACCACACGGCATCCATCTACCTGAACGGCACCGAGAACTATATCATGACGGCACGCGAGGCGGCCATCAACGCGGAGGAGGCCATCGACGGAGTGACGGCCAACATCACAGGCGAGGTGGCGGACATCCCCATCCTGAATGCAGAGGAAGAGGCCATCGCCTACATGCCGCACGGGGTGCTCTCCG
>JAILBW010000220.1 GCA_024680695.1 Bacteroidaceae bacterium | reverse complement strand
TAGAGAGGAGTGTGGTCGCCCTTGCAGCGGCTCACGATACCTGCCGTGTAGTTTGCACCGCTGGACGAGCAAGTGGCATCGACGATAAGGTTCTGGATGGTGCAGCCGTCCTTCACGTAGCTGAACAGGGCCACATCGTTTGCCTCCCGGGCGAGGTTCAGGTTGCTAATCGTGTGGAACTGTCCGTCGAAGGTGCCTGCGTATGGATTGTTGCTAGTACCTATCATCGGGAATTTATCGCCAAGTCCCTGCATGTTGATGTCGGCTGATAGACGAGCATTGAGCGTTGTTTCGCCGTTGTTCACCTTGGTGGCAAACCAGATGAGCTGGCCTGCTGTACCCAGAGTGTAAACTCCGTCCTCTCCTGCGAGCACAAAGGAGTCGTCGGTCTGTCCGCACACCTGGCAGATGCCATCGACAAAGGTGTGAGTCGGGATGGTCACCGGAATGGAGGTGTTGGAATAGACTATATCGCCCAAAGGGGTACCGTCGCAACGGAAGCCGCTGGCGCCGACAAACACCTGCTGGCCGTTGGGGAAGGGCTTGGGGTAGGCATCCTTCGTGAGGGTCTGCGTCCATTGGATGCTGGTCTGTTCGCCGTTGAGCAGGTAGCACACCTCGCCGCTTGCGAGCTGTTCGGCAGTTATCTGCTTGATATCCTCGGGAATGGCGCTGAAGGCGTTCAGGTAGTAGCAATTGGTGCGCTTTACGCGATCGGGGTTGCGGGCAATCACGTTGCCGTCCTTGTCGTTTGCAGTTATCTCGCCGATGGTCAGGCAGTTGGTCAGCGTGAGGTCGCCGGCTGCGGTTACCCATCCTGCGATGCCGCCAAAGCTGTAGGCTGTCTCGCTCTTGATGCTACCTGCGAAGATGCAGTCCTTGATGACACCGTTCGGCAGCATGCTGGTGGCAATGATGCCGCCTGTGCCTGCATCGCCATTGAAAGTACTGGTGATATCGACTGTGCAAAGGCAGTTCTCGATGGTGCCGCCATAGAGGAAGCCCACGATGCCGCCCACCTGATTCTGGCTGGTGGTGATGGTGCCCGTGGCATGCAGGTTCTTCACGGTGCCGCTCATCGTGCGGAAGAGGCTCCAGCGGGGTTCGGTGGGTTCGGTCGTGAAGTTGATTGTGTGATACTGTCCGTCGAAGATTCCGTCATAATATATATCGGCAGTGCCTATCATGGTCTCGGCATAGTTGTTGATGTCGGAGGTCAGCATGGCGTTAATCGTATTGTTGCCGTCATTCACCATGCATGCAAACCAATTGAGGTCGGTTGCCGAGCCCAGTTCGTAGAAGCCTTGGGCATTGGGCTTAATATAGTCGGGGTCGGGCTTGCCGCACACCTGGCAGAATGCATTGGAGAACGAGTGTGCGGGAATACCAATCTGCGGATCGGTGTTGCTGTAGGTAGTTTCGCCCAGCAACTTCCCGTCGCAGCGGTAGCCTCCGCCGGGCACTGCAAACACCTTCTTGCCGGTGGGGAATGGGGTGGGGATGGCATCGGTTGCGATGGCCTGCGTCCACTGGATGCTGCTCTGGTCGCCATTGAGCAGGTAGCATACCTCGCCGCTTGCGAGCTGCTCGGCGCTTATCTTCGTGAGGTCGGCAGAGACGTTGCCGAAGGCTGTCAGATAGTAGCAGTTGGTGCGCGTTACGCGCCCAGGGTTGCGTGCGATTACGTCACAGTTCTTGGAATTCACGCTCAGTTCGCCGATGGCCAGGCAATTGGTCAGTGTGAGGCTCGAGGAACCGCCCGTCCATCCTGCGATGCCGGCGCAGCTATTGGCACTCTCGCCCTTGATGCTGCCAGCGAAGACGCAGTCCTTGATGACGCTGCCCGTCTGCACACTGCTGGCGATGATGCCGCCTGTGCCTGCGTCGCCGCTAAAGCTGGTGGTGATATCGACCGTGCTGATGCAGTTCTCGACAGAGCCGCCATAGAGGAAGCCTACGATGCTGCCCACCTGCTTCTGGCTGGTGGTGATGGTACCTGCCACCGACAGGTTGCGAACGGTGCCCGTCAGCGTGCGGAACAAACCCCAAACAGCCTCGGTCGGTTCTGTCGTGTAGGTAATCTTGTGATACTGGCCGTCAAACGTGCCGGCATAGTACACTGAAGCCGTACCGATCATTGTTCCCGAGTAGCCATTGATGTCGGCTGTCAGCACGGCATTGGCAGTCGTGTTGCCCTTGTTCACGAAGCTGGCAAACCACTGCATGTGGGCTGCCTTGCTAATCTGGTAGGTGCCGTCCACCAGGCCCATGCCGCAGGCGGTGCAGATGCCGTCGTCGCCGAAGGTGTGGTCGCCGTAAGAGAGGCCGGTGTTCGTGTTGGAGTAGCTTACCATGTCGTCTGCGCCGTCGCAGAAGAGTGCGCCTACTTTATATACAAGATCATTGCCCTGCAGTGACGGCTTTGCGTCGGTGCCGAGGGTCTGATGCCATGCGGGCTTCTCAACGCCCTTGTTCAGGCCGTAGCAGAGTGCGCCGCTGGTCACGTCTTCCTCCGTGATGGCTGTTCCCATCGTACCCTTCAAGGTGAAGCAGTTGTTCATCTTGATTGCCGTGCTGCTGCCGGCGCGAGCCAGGCCATTAACGCCTTCGCTCTGGGAGATGCTCCAGCAGTTGTTGAGCGTGAACTGGTTGCTACCGCACCATCCGCTGATGTATCCAAGGCTGGTACCGGTGATTTCACCCTCGAACCAGCAGTTCGTGATCACACCCTTGACACCGCCGGCGCACTTGCCTACGATACCGGCCACGCCTGCATCGCTGGCGCCGTTGGACTTCATCTTGGCTGCGCTGCCCAGGTTCAGCAACGTCACGATGCCGCCACCGCCTACGCCAAAGGTTTGGCCCATGATGCCACCGATATTCTTCTTGCCAGAGAAGCTACATGTTTCGTCGGTGAAGATGTTCTTCACCACTGCAGGTGCGGCTACAGAGCCGAACAGACCGATATTCCAGAAGTTAGGCATGTCCACTGCCAGGTTGCTGATCTTGTGGCCCTGACCGTCGAACGTGCCGCGATACATGCTGTAGAAAGCAGTCTGCTCGCCGTGGGTACCAATCATGGGGTAGTCCGTCACGCCGCTCATGTCGATGTCGGCCGTCAGGACAGCGTCAACATCGCTGTGACGTGCGTTTACATACAGTGCAAACCAGCACAGCTGTTCGGGAGTGCCAATCTGATATACGCCATCGACGGGAGTCATGAAGTCGGGGGTATAAGCGCCGCAGACGGAGCACTTGTAGCCACTATATACGTGTGCCGACTGAGCAGCGTCGTTGGTGTACTCCGTGGGAGACGAGCAGTCGCCCACGGGATAGACCGTCTTCGTCGAGAAGGGGCTGGGCATAGCGTCCACGCCGAGTTCCTGACCCCAGCCAAGCTTGTAGGCAATCGTACCGTCGGCCAGCTCAGCAGCTGTCGTGGTGAAGTTGCCGACAAACTGGCGGTCGCTCTTGAATGCGTTGGCCTTGAGGTTAGCCTCGGCATTGTAGAGGCAGTAGTTATTGTCCACGCGCGAGCAGTTGCGTGCAAACATGTAGCCATCACCGCCTTCGCCATTGCAAGCCGTGCCCTCGCACTCAGCAACTACCAGACAGTGAGCGACGGTGTTGGTGCCGTCGGACCATCCCATGATGCCGCTGAAGTTGGTGGCTGTCTCGCTGGTGAACTTGCCACCGAAGAAGCTGTTGGAGATGGAGGCGCCGCTGTAGCACTGGCCCACGATGCCGCCGCAGCTGGAGCTGCCCGTCTTCGTGCAACTGATGGTTGCGTCGGAGTAGCAGTGGTCAACCCATCCGTACAGGTTAACGGCGATGGAGGCCACGTTGTCGAGCGGAGAAGTGATGGTACCGCTCACCCACAGGTTCTTCACGATGCCCATCACCTTGAAGAAGAGGGCGGCGTTCACGCCCTTGACGTCGGCACCCTCGAAGGCAACGGTCACCTTATGTCCCTGGCCGTCAAAGACGCCATAGAACCCATTGCTGCCAATCTGGATGCCGTTGTTCGTGTAGTCGATGTCGGCCGTCAGGACGGCGTTGGCATAGGTCTCTCCGTCATTCACAATTTTTGCGAAGGCAGCGAGGTCTTCGGCAGTACCGATCTGATAGACACCGTCCTTCTGGTCGAGTGCCCACGCATTCGTCCCCATCAGCCACATCAGAGCCGTAAGGGACAGCAAAGTAATTTTCTTCATACGTTTAAGGAATTTGGTTAAAAAGTTAGTTTTATGTTGGTTTTGTTTCGTTTTGTCTATAGCCACACTGCTGCGAATAGATTCCTCATTTCGCACGCCTGACAGCATTTTTGATGTCTGAATTTGTTTTTAGTTAAATGATTATCAATGCAAAATTACAAAGATTCCCGCATACCACAAAGCATTTTTCAGGAAAAATTGCAGAAGCACAGGGAAAAAGTGCAAGGAGGGATCATCTCTTGCTTGCCGTTGTTTCGTCCAATGCTTGCCGTTGTTTCGTCCATTGCTTGCGGTTGTTTCAGCCCATACTTGCTGTAGTATCGTCCACTTCTTGCTGTAGTGTTTGTCATTCCAATGGGCGGCATACGGAAAAAGCAGACGCGGCCAAAGCCTGCGCAAGCGCCTGAGCGAGAGGGCACTTAGCGAGGAGCAGCTGACTCCCGCGCGCCCCGTCGTTTCCAGGCTCATCTCACGAATGCTGAAGGAAGGCAGACTCACGGAGGCGGACAATCTCATCATGGATTCGACGAATTGCATGCTTCCATTCTGAGGCTGAGCGATCTTGTTCCTGTTCGATTGTTCTTCCCTCCTTATATATAGGGGGAGAACGAACAGGAACGCACAATGCAAGAACAAAAAAAATGGCTGAACTTTCGTTAGGAGTCAGGCGATTAGGTCGCTTCGCTGATGCGAATGAACAATTCAGTCCCCTGCTCCTCCGTGTGGAGAGAATCGATTACTTCATCCCTCTCGCTTTCCAGATGCGGGCGCGGGCTTCATTGATGCGCTTCAGTTTGCGCTCGGCTTCGCGCCGGACATCCTCACCCAGATTTGCCGCACGGTCGGGATGGTAGAGCAGCGCCAGACGCTTGTAGGCAGCCCGCACCTCGTCGTCCGACGCATCAGGGGAGACACCCAGCTCGTCGTAGTCAGCCTGTAGGAAACTGGTGTGCGGAGGGGGCGAGGTGTATGTCTGCTGCCCACCGCCGTAGGTGCGGGTGTGTTCACCAAAAGTGAAGCGAAACGACGAATGCTTCCACATATCGTCGATGAGGGCACCGAGAACGTAGCCGGCAATGGCACCAGCTACGCGACGGAACATGAAGCCAACGATGGCTCCTATCCATTTGCAGTATCCGGGAGAAAAGATGAAAAGCATGGGCGTTTAAGTAGTTTCTCCCCCACCCCCTCCCCGATAGGGAGGGGAGTGAGAGTTGAAAGCATTTGGATTATTGACTATTGACTATGCACTATGAACCACGGACTACATCAATCGGCACCACGACCTTTATCACGACATTGCGACCCATATTGTACACGCCGCGACGGCCAGTGACAGCGTTCACGTCGGCGTACTTCAGACGACTGAGGTGGCTCTGATATGCACAGTCGAAGAGGTTGTCGCAGACGAGGTGAAGCTCGGCCCACTTATGGCCGCGCACGTTCAGGTCGGTGCCGGCCGAAATATTAAATAAGGTATACGCGCGCGTGAGGGTTTCCGTGTCGTCGGCACGATAGTAGTGGTTCTGTCGCAGATTCGTCTCCGCACCGACCGATACGTAGGCATTGCTGAAGGTGTGGGCACCGTGCGAGATTTCGTACTTCAGTTCCGATGTCCAGCGAGGTGCAGGCGTAAGCGGGAGGTAGCGCGTAGCAAGAGGCTGACCGGGACGCCGCGCATCGACGTAGGCAAAGGTATTCTCGAAATGGATGCTGTGGATGGGGTGGAAATCGATGCCAGCCTCGAAGCCCAGCAGTCGGGCATCGCCCTGGGTGTAGCGATAGGTGCTGAGCCCGTCGGGGCGCACGATGGCCGCCTGCCGTGCAGCGAAGATGTAATTGTCGATGCGGTTGGCAAAGAGTGCCACCTGGAAGGAGAAGTAGCGCGAGGTGAAGTCGGCTCCGAGGTCGGCCTGCATACTGTGCTCGGCCTTCAGCCCGGCGTTGCCCACTTCGTAGCGGATAGTACCTTCGTGGACGCCGTCAGAGCCCAGTTCGCTCATGTTCGGTGCACGATAGCCGCGCGCGACGTTCAGGCGCAGGTTCCACTGTGGGCTGATGTTCCAAACCGCACCCATGCTGCCCGTCAGCGTCTGGAAGTTGCGGTGGTGGAAGTCGAGGTGGCGATGGTCGTAGCGCAGGCCGGCATTGAGCGTGACGTCCTGCCACGTCTTACTGCCAGTGGCAAAGAGGCCGAGATCGAAGAGCTTGTACTCGGGGATGAGCATCTCTTCGCCGAGGTTGAGCGACTGCTGGAACATACCTCCTGCGCCTGCCGAGAGCTTGAAGCCCGAGAACTCCTGCGTCAGGTAGCGGATGTCGTAGGTCAGCGTGTGGAGCTTGAAGTCCAGTTCGCACTCGTCCGTCGCCTCCTCGAACTCCTGCCGGCGGTTCTGCTGGTAACCCACGATGGCCTTCAGCCAACCCTTCGGCAGGTTCAGGGAGTTGTCCCACACAGCCTTGTAGTGGTTCACCTGCTGGAAGGGCAATGCGCGGCCATACGTCTTCACGTTGCCGTCGCATTCCAGTTCACCGGAGAGCGGGTCGCGTTCTCCCTCGACAATGC
>JAILBW010000215.1 GCA_024680695.1 Bacteroidaceae bacterium | reverse complement strand
TGGCTATTGCTGCGGGGTTCCACCTCTTCCCATTCCGAACAGAGAAGTTAAGCCCGTCTAGCGCCGATGGTACTGCACACCCGTGGGAGAGTAGGTAGCCGCCGTCTTTAATTAGAGGAAGCCCTTTGGTCCAAAAGACCGAAGGGCTTCTGCTTTTATACGCGGCCTCCTCTTCCGCGAGTGAGTGGCGAAGAGGGCTTTAAGAATGGCTACAGTAAATGCATTCTTTATTGCAACTCATCGTAGAAAGTTTTGCGTGCGGCTTGCAATATGCTGAGGCCGCGTTCGATGATGTTTCCCACTTCGGGGCTCTGATCCAAGATGACCTCGAAAAGCACCCAAACATTTTCACCGGGAACGATAACCTTGGCCACTTTTATGCTGCTGTTCACCTTATTGGCAGCTTCAAGTGCGATGTCGCGATTCTCTTCGGTTACATCGTATATGCCTGGGAATGCGAGTTGGAAGAATTCTTCGTCCTCGTCGTTGTTGATGAAGAGGAAGGTACACATCTGATACTTGAAGACGATGTTTCCGTTGTCTTCATCTACTTTGGGGCAAAAGCCTTCTTTCTTCAGAAAGTCCATTACCATTTCTGTGGTTTTCATAAGTGTTTGAGTTTTTGGGGGTGTTATTATTAGATGTAGAGTTATGTGCTAGTATGTTGTGAATCCGATTGGGCGTATATTATTACGACGTTCTATGCCTTCCATTCGGCAGCGGATGTCCTCGAAGGTTTTCAGAGTTTCCTTTCGTAGTGAGGGATGCGTGTTGGCAACAGCCGTCTCGAGTATTTCCTCGGTGATTGGTTGGTCGGTGAATGCGGCGGTCATTGCCGCATCATTTACTACATAGGCGATGTCACTGGCAATGTATCCGTCAGAAAGTTCAGCCAGACGTTCAGCATCGATGTCGGTACATGGACGGTCCTGAAGGTGCAGCAGGAACATCTCGCGACGCGCATCTTTATCGGGCAGCGGAACATAGACCTGTTTGTCGATACGTCCAGTACGCAGCACGGCGGGGTCTATCTTGTCCGGACGGTTTGATGTGGCTACCACAAAGATGCCGCGTTGTGCGCAGTTGTTCAGCTGGGACAGGAACTCATTGACCTCGCTTGTCACATATTGGCTGCCTGGATTGCTTCGGTCGGGCACCAGTGCATCGAATTCGTCGAAACAGAGGACTACAGGTGCTTTTTCCTCAGCCTGTTTGAAGAGCTGTGCGATTTTTTCCTGTGAGCCGTGGAGATATGAACTGGCGAGGTCAGATGATTTCACCAGCACGAAGTTGAAGCCTGTCTCTTCGGCGAATTTCTCGGCTACAAAAGTCTTGCCACATCCTGGAGGACCGTAGAGGAGCATTCCGTTAGGCGGTGTTAGACGGTATTTCTCAGCGCGTTCGCGGTCCTTTATGACAAAGATGACGCGTTGCGTAAGGTATGCTTTCAGTTCCTTCATTCCAGCAATGTCGTTGAATCCATTCCCCGTACCGCGTTTGATATCGAAATCCATCTTGTTGGGACTATCCTCTCTACTGCGACGATATTCGCCGCGCGAATCAGAGGCCTCCTTTTCATCTTTTTTATCTTCAGGTCGCTGCGGCGTGGCATCATCGTCCAGGTCGTGCAGAATCTGCTCCACGTTACGGTATCGTTCATTGTAATGCAGGGCCAGTCCTTTCATCAATACCACCTTGATGCGTTCGTCCACACCGAGCGATTCGATATCTACGGGATGTTCCTTGCGAAAATCTTTCATCAGCATTATCTTACGGCTGCGCTTCATCCCATCTGCAAACTCTATTTCCCAAGGTTTTTTGCCAGTGAGCATTGTGTAAAGGATGGCGGTTGCCGCAAAGATATCGCTCTGAGCATCATACGTGCCGATAAAGGTTTCGTTGGCCGAATAGTAGATGTCGAGGTCAGACGTGTCGAAGGACGTCTTTCCGTTGCATGGTGGCGAAACGTGGCCCAGGTCGATGATTTCCGGTGTTCCACCCGTGGCGGCCGACAGCATGATGTTTCTCGGTGTGAGGTCGTTGTGGGAGAGAGATGGACTCAGTGCATGCATGAACTGCAGTCCGCTCAGCACCTCACGAAAGATGGCCAGCGACTCGTCGGGCATTATGCACCCCTTGCGCTGAATGCGTTCGGCAAGGAGTTCGCCGCTGAAGTAGTTTGTGAGATAATACTGGCAAGTCCCCTCCTCGGCCTTGTAGGTGCCGCTATCCACATAGCTGATAATATTGCGATGCTTCATCTCCCGGCAGTACTCAATCTCATAGACCATTCCCGTCGCGGTGTTTATCAACTTCTCAGGCATCTGTTTGATGATAAACAATTTGAAGAAGAAGGCGTTGTGGTCTTCGTCCTCGGCCCGGTACGTTTCTGTGTATGCGTTCTTCTTTATCAAGTTCTGGATGGTGTATTTCCCAACAATCTGTCCATTCTTTATGGTGCTCATAGGCATTTCTGTTTCATTTCCTGTCCAAAGTTACACATTATTTCCTTATAACCCGCATTCTTGGCCGTTTTTATTTGATTGTCGGGCGCAGAGTTTGGCTATTTTCTCGCTACAGTCGGTCGAGTCGGCAGATTTTTGTGCATTATATTTTGCCCTTTCCGTGTTTCTTCGTAATTTCGCAGTCGCAAACCATTAAAAGAAAGAGTTATGACAGCAATTATCCTTATTGTCGTAGCCGTCGTAGTCATCGGTTACATTATTTCGACACAGCGTTCATTGGTCAGCCTGGACGAGCTTTGCAAGAATGCACTGAGCCAAATCGAGGTGCAGCTCAATTCGCGTTGGGATGCCGTATTGGCCCTTGCCAAGACTGCGGCACAGTATGCCAAGCATGAGTCGGAGACCCTTGTCGAGGTTATCAAGCAACGTCGTGGCGAACAAGTGAATACGCCCGAGGCTGTGAACGAACAGACTTCGGCACTTAGTCAGGTGGTGGGCCGCTTGATAGCCATCGGCGAGGCATACCCGGAACTGAAGGCCGCCAACCTGTATCAGGAGGCAATGGGAGGCATGAAGCAGTACGAGGAGAATGTCCGAATGTCCCGAATGGTTTACAACGACACTGCTACGAAGATGAACCGCATGGTGCGGCAGTGGCCATCGAGCATCGTGGCCTCGATGCTTAATTTTGCCGAGAAGGCATACCTGAAAGTGGATAATGAGGAGAAGAAGAACTATCCCGACCTTGACGATGCGTTTAAGAAGTAAAGTATTGTTGTGGTCAGTGCTGCTTGCCTCGGCATTGTCTGCCTACGGCGGCCCGCAGCTGCATGACCTCGACATTCGCGTTGCACTGCAGCCCAACGGAGATGCACTGATTACCGAGACGCGACGGATGTCCATCGACTCGGAGGGTACGGAGTGCTATATCGTCATCGGCAACCTGGGCGACAGTCGGCTGAGCGACTTCAGCGTCATGGATGATACTGGGCGGCAGTTTGAGTTGCAGGAAGCGTGGGACATCAATCGCAGTCGCGACTGGAAGGAGGGCCGCTGCGGCATCGTTACCAAGCGCGACGGCTACGAACTCTGCTGGGGACTGGGCAAGAGCGGCAGCCGCACCTACACCACCCGCTACACCGTCAGCAGCCTCCTGCGCGGATATTCGGATGCCGACGGATTCAACTATATGTTCGTGGCCGAGGGCTTGCAACCCAGCCCCGAACATGTCCGGCTTGTCATCGTGCCGCCCGACTCCGTCCATTTCCATGCCGACAGCGTGGGCGTCTGGGCTTTTCGCTATTATGGCGACATCCAGCTCGTTGACGACAGCATCGTGGCCGAATCGAGCGAAGCCTTCTCCCGCAACAGTGCCATGATAGTGATGGCATGCTTTGCGAAAGGCATGTTCCAGCCGTCGATTGTCTCCGATACTTCGTTCGAGGAAGTTTACCAGCGAGCGATAGAGGACAGCGACTACACCACCGACTTGGACCGGGACGACCTGATTGCGCTCGTATTCTTTGTGATTGCCGTCTTCGTTGTCCCCCTCCTGCTTGTTGTTTGCTACTTCTATTATGTATGGAGGCAGCGGCGCAAGGTGATGAAGGACCTGCTCTGGTATCGCGATATTCCCTGCGGAGGCAACTTGCAGCAGGTGAACAACATACTGAATGCCTACCGCTATGGTGCTGCCGACTACAACAACCTGCTTTCAGCCTGCATCCTGCGTCTCATCAACGATGGTGTAATCAGCATCGAGTCGGCCATGAACAGGAAGGGTAAGACGGTACAGCATTTCGTCATTCACTCCCTGCCCGACGACAAGCAGTACCCCAGGCTGCTGCAGATGGTGTTCAAGATATTCCGCGATGCTGCAGGCTCCGACACAGTGCTCGAAGCCAACGAACTGCGTTCGTGGATGCAGAGCAAGCACAACCAGTCGTACGCCGATTCGTTCATTCAGACGCTCCACACCAAGACGCGCATCTACGAATACCGCGACCAGCTCGACGAGGTGCGCCAGGTCTTCGGGCTGCGCAAGTTCCTGAAGGAGTTCACTCTGCTCGACGAACGCAATGTAGGCGAGATCGGTCTGTGGCGCGACTACATGATTTTCGCCACTCTCTTCGGCATTGCCGACCAGGTGATTCGCGACATGAAGAAGATCAATCCCGAGTACTTCAACATGGACCAGGTGGCCAGCCAGATGGCCAACGACACCACACTTCCGCTCATCCGTTCCACGATGCATCGCAGCACAGCCCGCGCCGCTATGAGCAAGGCCGAGCGCGAAGCCCGCGCCTCGGGCGGTGGCGGTCGTTCGTCGTGGGGAGGCGGTGGCGGATTCTCCGGCGGCGGCTTTGGCGGCGGTGTGCGGTAGAGGGAGTGTAGTGCCTGATGTTTTTTTTGCGATTTCCTTTGTGCTTGTAAGATTAATCGCAAACTTTGCAGCATGAATGTATAAAGGTGAGTCATAGTGTATGAGTCCTGCAAATGTAATTGACAGAATCAAGCGCGTTGCTATGGAGATTCTTCCAGAGCACAGCAAGCTCTATCTCTATGGCTCTCGTGCCCGCGGCGATGCCCGCGAAGATTCGGATTGGGATTTGCTCATCTTGCTCGACAAGCCAAAGATCTCCTTAGACGACTATGGTGTGGCTTATCCGTTTCGGGAGGCCGGTTGGGAGATGGGCGAAGAGATCAATCCGCAGGTGTATTCCCAAAAAGAATGGCATCATTATAGTTTTACCCCATTCTATAAGAATGTAGAACACGACAAACAAGTGCTGCTATGAGTCTCAGTGACGAGGATAGGATTCTTGTCGTTCGAAAAGAGATGGAACGGGCGCACGATACCTTCGAGGAGATCGAAGTCATGCGTCAGGCAGGCAAATGAAATGGTGCCGCAAACCGCATCTATTATTCCGTTCTTCATGCCGTTAATGCGCTGTTTGTTAATGACGGACTTCAAGTTAAGCGCCACAAAAGCTCCCACGTAATTTTCAGTCAACATTATATAAAGACGGGCAAGTTACCGATGGAGTATGGCCGTTTCTATAACAATCTGCAGACGCTGCGAGAGAAGAGCGACTACAATTGCTTTTATGAAGTAGACGAGCAGGATGTTATTAGTGGTATGGAGCAAGCCCGCAAGTTTATCAAAGCGATAGAGGATTGTTTGGTCTGTCATTAGGCTTTTGTAAAGACATCGTTCGGCTTACCTGTTCCCCTTTCTACTATTGTAAGTTCGTCAAGGTGGCAAAGGATGAACTTTTCGTGGCCCACTCCCCGTTTGCGAGGGAAGTAGGGGAGAGGAGTGGATGATTTTGACGACTCCGAGACGTCTTGGAAATGGCTTGATGAGTCCGATAAATCCTTACACGTAGTTTTGTCTGTTTTCGCACAAAGTGTGGCGGAGGTCGGAATGACACGTCGCGGAGAGCCGAACAACGTGTAGTTTTGGCCTCCGCAACGTGTCGTAATTGCCAATGGCTCGCTCAGAATCGGCCAAAGGGTCGTGAGACTTAGAAAAACG
>JAILBW010000186.1 GCA_024680695.1 Bacteroidaceae bacterium | reverse complement strand
CCGTTATTTTGCATTTTGCATTTTGCATTTGAAAAAAATGAGAGTGGTGGTGAATAATATATAGATAATAATTATACTATTAATATTATCTATATATATTGCGTCAGGGGTCTTTCATTTTTTGTTTGCAAAATGCAAAATCCGTGGTTGAGTGTACGACAGAGAAAAAGCCTTTATATTAGCATAAATCATGGACCGCCTTAAGCCTATGGCTTAAATGTACCCTAAAACACGCCTTACAGCCCCTCTGAGCGCGTTTCTCTCCTTCGGTGGACTATGATGCCTCCGAGGCGGAAATTAAGCCTACGGCTTAAATGTGCCCTAAAACAGGCCTTACAGCCCTTCTGAGCGCGTTTCTCCCTTTCAGCGGACTGTGGCACCTCCAAGGCGGAAATTAAGCCTCTGGCTTAAATGTGCCCTAAGACACGCCTTACAGCCCTTCTGAGCGCGTTTCTCCCTTTCGGTGGACTGTGCACCTCCCGAAGGGAGATCGGCGATTGTATCGCAAAATACTCCACCCCACGACCGCAACATCAACTCCCCCATGAGAAAAGGGCGTCGTGAAACGCGACTCCCCTGCCTTTGGTCTGCCGTCCCGTCGGGACTGATTCAACGCAAAACGCTACGAAACTGAAAGAATATATTTGTGAATCATTCGTGGGCATTCATGGACATTCGTGTTCTTTTTCTCTCTCAACACTAATAACCACAAATCATCACGAATTATTCATAAATAAAATTTTACGACATTTTACACGCTTCCGCCCGTTCCTTATTTGAAAATACTTTACACGAATAAATCCAACGCATGTTCCATTGCATGCAATTATGTGTGTTTTTTACCTGCCAAACGAGCAAAAAAACCTGCCAAACGGGCCTTATCGTCTGCCAAAACATGTGAAAAATGCGTTTTTCGATTACAAATATGCCTCTTTGCGACAGCAAGCAGGGGCCTCTGCGGCAGCAAGCAGGTGACTTTACGACAGCAAGCAGGGGCCATTGCGACGGCAAGCAAGAAACTCGGCGACAGCACACTTTTTGCATTTTGCATTTTGCAAATAGAATTTTGTGCATTGTATTCCTCTGTCGCACCTTCGGCGCTAATTATGGGTCCTACTGTTGTGCAGGGGTTATCACCCCTGCCTGTGGTCTGCCACCCCTTCGGGGTTTAAACTCAAAAAACTCCCAAACTCACAAACTCAAAAACTCAAAAACTCAAAAACTCAAAAACTCATTTTGCATTTAACCTTCGCTCGAGCCTGCCTCCGCTCGGAAAATCGCCACGACATAGCACATCGTTCACTTTTTTTTCGTACTTTTGTTGTCCAAAACAGAGAAAAAGATGAAGAAGGAGGTTGCATTGGTGCTGTCGAGCGGTGGGGCACGCGGACTGGCCCACATCGGCGCAATAGAGGAAATGGAGGAGCGCGGCTATCGCATCCGCTCGCTGGCAGGCTGCTCGATGGGGGCACTCGTCGGCGGAGTGTATGCCACGGGAAAGCTGCATGAGTTTCGCGAGTGGATGAAGACGATAGACAGGCGAAGGATGCTGGAACTGACGGACTTCTCGCTGGGTATCGGGCATGTAGCAAAGGGCACCCGCATCATCGAAGCCATCATGGAGTTTGTGCCGGACACAGCCATCGAGGACTTGCCCATCCCTTACTGCGCCATAGCCACCGACTGGCAGGCGGGACGCGAAGTGGTGTTTCGCAGGGGAAGCCTCTTCGAGGCCATACGAGCCAGTATTTCGCTGCCCAGCTTCTACGAGCCGGTGCGCCGCGACGGGATGATCCTCATCGACGGAGGGGTGACGAATCCCATCCCGCTGAACCGCGTAAAACGCCACGCGGGGGACATCCTGGTGGGGGTGGACGTCAGCGGGCAGGACTATGAGGCGCAGTCGCGGGAACATCGGCAACTGGCCGAGCGACGACGGCACGACGGTTCGCTGGGACGACAACTGCTGCACCGACTGTTGCCGGAGAACTTGGAGTTCAACCACTACACGATGCTGGCGCGCACCAGTTCGCTGATGATTCGGCAAAACTCGCTGCTAATGGCACAGCTGATGAAGCCTGACATACTGATTGACATACAGATGAGCCGTTACGGCACCTTCGACTTCGACAAGTCGGAGAAACTGATAGAAATTGGGCACAGAAAGGCCAAGCGCTTTATCCTGGAATATGAAAGAAAGAAGCGGTTAGGGGTTAGCGGTTAGCGCTAATGGTCCGCTCGGCTCTGCCGCTTCTGCTCGCAAAGCGAGTGTTGAAGAACGGTCAATGAAAAAAGGTCAATGTTTCGACACGACGTTTCCCCCTGCATGGCGGTATTCGAGCAGACGCAGCTGGTAGGCAGCGAAGGCATCGGTGTGGCGGTCGAGGGTCTGCTGATAGAGGAGCTGGGCCTCGAGGAGTTCGGCGATGCGCGCAGTACCGGCACGATAGTAGTCGCGATAGAGGCGAAGGTTCTCCTCGGCCTGTGCGACCCCCTCGCGTGAGAGGGTGAGTTGCTGGCGGGCTTCCTCGACGGCATTCCAGGCATTCAGCATGCGAATCCGCAGCAACTCGGCATTGTCGCGCTGCTCCTCCTCGGCCTGCCGGAGCTCTATCTTGCGGCGGCGGATGGCATGGGAGCCGCCCCACCAGTCGCTAATCGGGAGGCTCACCGTGGCAAAGACCATGCCGAACGTGCGGTCGTTCTCCAAAAAGTTATGATAGGTGTAGCCTGCGCCGACGGCCACACTGGGCATCTGCTTTCCGACGGCCAGCTGCTTCTGCAGGTCAGCCGCCTCGACCTGCTTGCCCAGCAGTTGGTATTCGGGGGTGGTTCCCACGTCGGCCCCTGCTTCGAGAGGGAGAGAAAGCGGCTGTTCGTCCCGACTGATGTCGGGCTGGACGATGTCGAACGCGTATTTCTCGTCCGAGGCTGGCTGCGCGAGGCCGGCATACTGTCCGAGAAGTTGCTTGACGATGAAGATGCCATTCGATACCTTGAGGCGCTGACCGACAATATCGTTGCGTCGCAACTGCACCTGTAATAGGTCGTTGCGCATGGTCACGCCCGCCTCGACGGCCACCTTTACATCCCGCTCGACGCTGCCGAGCATCGTGTCGACGGCCTCGATGGTGCGCATCTTCTCGGTCAGCGAGACCAGCTGCCAGTAGTATTCCTCGACCTTCTGCTCCACCTCGTTCTCGGAGAGCTGCATCTGCAGGAGGCTCACCTCCTCCCCCACTTTCGCCAGACGGTTGCCATTGGCTATCTGGCCGCCGGCAAAGACCGGCTGCATGGCGACGAGCGACCCCATGGTGCCGTTCTTCATCATCGACATGCTCATGGGAGTGGAGAGCGAGACGAGTGCCTCGGGAGGAAGCGTCTGTGCCAGGCTGGCGCCGAGTTCGGGCGACATCACCTCCGAGGGGTCGATGACGGTCTTCGCCATTCCGCGGTTGGCATTGAACCAAAGCCCCATGCCGCTCACGTTGGGGAAGTACTTCGTGAAGGCTTCCTTGCGCTGTTGACGGGCTGCCTCGATGCGATAGCGCGCCGAGCGAATGGCCATGTTGTTGCGGAGCGCAGAGTCGCGGAGTTGCTCGAGTGTGTAGGTCTGGGCCGTGGCAGCAAGGCTGCTGAAAATCAGGAGGGCGAAGGCGGTTATTGTCGTTTTCATTAGCGGAAATGTTCAATGGTTCAAATGGTCAATGGTCAATGGTTTTGCTTGCGTTGAGTTTCCAATAGACAACAGGGAGCATGGTGACGACCATGATGAGCGAACCGATGCCACCGGCAAAGATGGTAACGCCGACGGGCATCCAGAACGAGCTCTGGGCAATGATCATCGGCACAACGCCGACGGCCGTCGTGGCAGTGGTCAGGAAGATGGGGACCATGCGGCGTTTGCCGGCTTCGTAGGCCGCCTGGCGTATCGGCACGCCGGAGAGGACGAGGTTGTTGGCATGCTCGAAGATGAGTATCTCGTTGCGCATTATCATTCCCATCAGGGTGATGACACCCATGACGGAGGTGAGGCCTAAGGTGCGGTTCATCAGTCCGAGACCGATGAGGGCACCGGGAATCATGAGGCCAAGTGCGGCGATGCAGACGAAGGTGATGCCGAAACGCTTGAAGTTGAAAAGCAGGAAGAAGAAAACGATGACGATGGAGATGGCAATGCCGCCGAATATCTGGGGGATGGACTCCTTGTTGTACTCAATCTCGCCACCGACCTCGGCACGGACGCCCCGAGGCAGCGCAATCTCCTCCTTCATGATCTCGGCCACCCGCTGCTCGACGGGCGCAGCATAGACGCCTTGGGCAAACTGGGCGGTGACGGTGATACAGCGTTCGCCGCCGCGATGCATGATGCGGCTCTCCGTCCACCAAGGCTGCACGGAGGCTATCTGGCGAAGAGGCACTGTCGTGTTGCCCGAGAGTTCCGTGGCCGCCAACGAGGCGGGTGTCGAGATGCCCAGGTTAGCGATGTCGGAGAAGTCTGTGGCGGCGGTGTCCTTCACGACGATGGGCATTTCATAATCGCCAGCCCAGAGCTGCCCTACGCGCAGGTTGCCGGTAGCGGCGTTGAGGGCCAGCGAGGCCGTGGAGCGCGTAACGCCCAGCTGGGCAGCGGCCACTGGGTCGAGGGTCACATTGATGAGCGGATAGGGCTGCAGGAAGTCGGTATGCACCCACTCCAGTTCGGGCATCGGCCGCATGCGTTCCATCAGCCGCTCGGCAACGATGTGCAGCGAATCGAGGTCTTCGCCGTAGAAGCGGTATTCCAGTTCGGGCACCATGAGATAGTCGAGCCGCTTGAACCGGACGTAGGCATCGGGGAAGGCCTCGCTCAGCAGTGGTTGATAGTGCGAAAGCAGGGCGAGCGTGGCTTCGTGCGAAGAGGTGTTGACAATGAGTTGGGCAAAATTGCGCCCAGCCATCTGCGGAGCGTAGCAGACCATGAAGCGCGGCGAGGAGCAACCCAGGAAGCTGGTGATGCACTCGACTCGGGCATCCTGCTCGATGACATGGCGCACACTATCGGCTATCGTGCGCGCATCCGACAGCCCCTTGCCGTCTGGCAGGAACACCTCGACGGCAAACTGGTCGCGGTCGGCGAAGGGGAACTGGCGTATCTTCAGTGTCAGCACTATGAGGCTCGACAGCAGTATCACGCCGAGGCCGCCGAAGATGGTGAGCCACGGATGGCGGAAGGTGGCATCGAGCACCTTGTCGTAAATTCTCTGCACACAATGGGTGATGGCGTTTCCGCCTGTTGTCACCTTGTCGGGCCTGATAATCAACACCTCCATGAAGGGGATGACGGTCACGGCAAGGAAGAGCGAGACAAGGAGGTTGATGGTGACGGTCCAAGGGAAATGCAGGATGGCATCGCGAAAGGCTCCCTTCATGGTAATCAGGAGCGGGAAGAAGATGACACTGATGCAGAGGGTGGCCAACATCATCGGCATGAAGTACTGCCGCGCAGAGTCGATGGCCGCCTGCTTGGGGGGGATGCCCTTGCCTAAATACTCCAGATAGCCGTCGATGACGACGATAGAGTTGTCGACCACCATGCCCAGAACCACGATGAGGGCGGCCAGCGTGACGATGTTCAGTTCGATGCCAGCCATATACATAATGGCGACGGAGATGAAGGTGCTCAGCGGAATGGTGACAGCCGCCACAATGGCTGAGCGCATGGGGAACAGCACCATCATGACAAGAATGATGACAACCATCGAGATGAGCAGGTCGCGCAGGAAATCGGTAACGCTCGACGAGACGACCTTGGGCTGATCGACGATTCGAGTGAGCGTCACATCGTCGGGCAGTTCCGCAGAGCGAAAGGCGTCGAGCACCTTGTCGACATCCTTGCCATACTGCACGATATTGTTGCCGGGCGTCATCTCGAGCGAGAGCAGGATGCAGCGGTGGCCGTCCTGCTCAATGTAGCCGTCGCTGGTGTCGTATTCGCGCACCACCCGAGCCACGTCTCTGACGCGCACCACCTTGCCGCTTGCGGGGTCGGAGAAGATGATCTGGCTGGCAATCTCCTGTTCCGAATTCTGTGTGGCCTCGATGTGGATAGGGGTCTGCTGGGTAGCTGTATTGATACTGCCGCTCATTGTCGTGAGCCCCTGCGACTGCAGATGGGCAAAGAGTGCTTGCTCGCCGATGCCGTAGGCCTGCAGACGCTGACGGTTGACGTAGAGCGAGATCTGTTCCCTCTGGTCGCCGAACAGCCGCACATTGGCCACCGACGGGATGCGGCGCAGGCGGTCGCCCAGCTGGTCGGCATAGCCGCGCAGTTCGCGATAGCTGCGCTCGGGGCTCTCCACCGCGATGAGCAACGCCGATGTGTTGCCGAAGTCATCGTTGGCCACAAGGGCCAGTACGCCGCGGGGCAGCTGTTGCTTGAAGAGATTCAGGCCATGCTTGATCTTGCTCCACACCTCATCCTTGTTGTTCACCTCGTCCTTCAGTTCCACCATGACGATGCACATCCCGTTCTGCGAGGTGGTAGTGGTCTTCTCGCGGCGCACTTCGCGGAAAGTGAAGAGGTAGCGCTCGAGCGGGCGAGCAACTTGTTGCTCCACCTCCTCGGAAGTGGCGCCCGGATAGACAGCCACCACCACTCCCTGACGAATGGTGGCCTGTGGAAATTCGTCCTTCGGCATATCCCACATACCGAAAATGCCCATTACGAACAGGATGCCCACAATGAGCAACGTTATCGAGTAATGCTCCAGTGGCCAAAGGAGCCAATTCATATTCTTCATAAATCCTTAAATAAGCCTCTCCCCCAGCCCCTCTCCCATAGGGAGGGGAGCATTGGCGGCGAGGTCTTTAACCTTTAATTTTAAACCTTTACAAGACTCTTGAACCCTTGCGCTCGGCTCTGCCGCTTCGCCTTTAGTGCGAAGAACCCTTGCCCCTTGCGCCTCCTATGGTCAAAACACCACCTTCGTACCTTCGCTCAGTTTCTGATACCCCTCGGTGACGATACGCTGCACTGCATCGAGTCCGCTGACAGTCACACGGTTGCCCGTCGTTTCACCAACTGAGACGGGTGTGCGATGCGCCGTATTGTCATCAGCTACGACCCAGACAAAGAGGGTGCCGTCGGCCTTCTTCTGAACGGCTGTCAGAGGCACCGTCAGCGCAGTGGGCAGGGAATCGGTCGGCGCGAAAAGTACGGAGGCCACCATTCCCGGCAACAGTCGCCGTTCCTGATTGGCGACATGGACGCGGATGTCGTAGGTGTGTGTGAGCGCATCGGCCACAATGCCCTTCTCTATCCGGCCGCCTTCGAAGCAAGCCCCGATGGCATCGACCTGTATCGTGGAGGGAGTCTGTCTGTCGATAGTGCCGATTTCGGCTTCGGGCACAGCAACCTTCACCTTCACCGTTGAGATGTCGAGAATGCTCACCACCGCCTGAGAGGGCAGAGCCGTCTCGCCAGCCTTCACCATGACCTTTCCGACAATGCCGCTCACCGGAGCAATGAGCCGGCAGTCCTGCAGATTCTTTTGGGCAATCTCGAGCTGCGCCTGGGCCTGCGACACCTTGCTCTGCACCTCCACCCATTGTATCTCGGGCAGAGAGCCGGCTTCGTGCAGCATCCGATAGCGAGCCAATGCGTCGTTGGCCTGCGCCGCCTGCGCCGAGGCTGCAAGCAACATATTGTGAGCCTGAGCACTGTCCATCTGGGCCAGAAGCTGTCCCTTGCTCACGGTCTGTCCCTCGCCGACCAACACTCGTTTCACTACGCCCATACTCGTAAAGCTCACGGCCGTGGCTTCACATTCCTCCACAATGCCCACATAGGCGAGGTGGCTGCGGGAGGCATCGGCCGAGACGATTTCCGTCGCAACGCGAATTGGCGCCTTCTCGGGCTGTACTTTTTTCTCTGCGCAGCTGCAGACCATAAGCACTGTCAGCCACAGCATAAAGCGTTTTCTCATAATTCGTCTGATTTTGGGCGCAAAGATACAGAATTATTTGCAGAAATGACACACTTTGCACCGTGTTTATGCTTATCGGGCAACGTTTTCCGTCGTCTGCTCCTCCAACCAGCAACGCAGCAGCAGGAAGAACGTAGGGGCATCGAGGAGGGTGAGCGAGGGCTCGAGCCGCTGAGCCTCGGCCACCACCTGGCTGTGCCATTCGGGCGACTTCAGGATGCAACGGAACCAATGGAACGGGAGCGGACGTTCGGCAAGCCGATCGACAAGCACTTGTGCCGCCTCGCGTGGATTGGAGGAAACGAGGTCCCAGTCGGACCGCAGTACAGGCATGCCTCGATGCAGCGAGGCCAACGGGCATTTCTGCGGCACAATGCCCTCGGGACTGAACTTGGCGTAGGCATCGAGTGCCCGCTGCTTCATGGCCGGACCATTGCCGTCGATGATGAAGCCGGTGGCGCGAAGTCCCCACTTCCGATAATGGCGGCGGCAGTGGCGCGCCCAGGTGGCGATGTGGCGTCCGGAACCCTCGACGCTATCCTGCCATTCGGCAGTGCCGGGCATCATGTAGCCGGCGCCGTTGTCGGCTGCGGCAAAGTAGTCGGCCGGGGAGGCGGTGCGGCGCAGGTAGTGCAGGACATGAGGCACTCGCTGGCCGAGTACCGGGCTGACGCACCACATCATCGGCAGTGTGCCCCGCACCGGTGACTCCCACAGCAGGGGCATCATCTGGCTCACCCACGACGAGGCATCGTAGTCGCCGGTGTAGATGACGAAGTAGTTGCGGCTCGTATCGACCCGACCCTGACTGTCGAGGAATCCACGACGGCGCAGGTCGTCGAGTGTGACGCGAGGCTGCGGATAGCGGCGCTGTGTGGGGAAGTGTTGCCAGAAGGAGGCGTTGGCCAGCGCACCAAAGCCTATCGCATCGGCATCCTTGAAGGCATTGTAGTGGCTGATGAGTTCGGAGAATTGCCATTCCGTCGCCACATCTTCATGATGTCCGCCTACGCGCTTCGTGTACTTGAAGGCCCAGGCGGGGAAGCCTCCGATGTAGCACATCCGGCGGCCGCGGCCAAGGCTGTCGGCTGTGGAAAGGAGTTCGCACAGAGTACGATAATCGGTGCCGGAAGGCTGGAGGGTGTCGTCAGTGGCAGGTTCGTCGCCCCAGGGAGAGAGATCGAAGAAGAAGCCGCGGCGGGCGACGAAGAAATCGTGGTTCGTCAGCTGATGGTGGTTGGGATTGACCCGCGCAGGCTTCGTTCGCCAGAACTGGTCGGGATAGTAGCCCGCATAGTCGGCAGGGCAGCGTCCGGTCTTCATGTAGTGCTCGATGAACCACAGGTAGGGGTCGCACTTGACGGAGCCCGACGAGGGGCGCTGAGTGCCGGGGATGAGTCCTTGGCCCGAAAAGAGCGGCGAGCCGTCGGGGTTTACGAGCCAACGCTTCACCGGCAGTCGCGGTCCGGAGAGGCACAGGCGGCTGTAGAGCGAAGTGGGTCGAGGATCGTAGCGGACAGCAATCAGTTGCTCGATGCCGGCCACAGCCGAAGCCACATTGCTCGTCGAGGCTACGAGAGGGTCATAGACGACCACTCCGCGCACTTCCTTGCGCAACTGGCCGACGGCTTCG
>JAILBW010000171.1 GCA_024680695.1 Bacteroidaceae bacterium | reverse complement strand
AGTCGTAGGCGACATCGGCCTTCAGCCACGGCAGGATGGACGAACCGAAGATTGTGCGGGTGTACCAGCAGTCAAAACGGCGGTACTGGAGGTTGTCATGCTCGAAATAGAAACTCGCGAAGAGGGGACTCCGGCCAAAGTCGTAATTGACCTCGACGAACTCCCAGCCTCCGAAGCGCCACCCATCCGGCTCTCCGTCGGCGCACAATCGTCCCGCCTGCATCAGCAGGAACGTAGTGAGAAGGATGAAAAGACGTTGCACTTTTGCCATTGCACATTAAAAACTTGCAGTATTACCCTTGAACATATTGCGTTGCGAATGCAAAATTAGCATTTTTCCTCGGTCTTTTCAAAGGGCTTTCCCGAAAAGTGTATTATCGGGCACAAATTATTTGTCGGCATGACTTGCACAAGGCAGCCTCGCGCGCGCGTATTAAAAAAGGTAGGAAGAGAGGGATGAGAGAAGGGAGAAAGGGATGCATAAAGCGGTGAATTGTGCATTGAGATGCGGAAGAAACGACAAAATATTGCACAAGAACGCACCCTCTGTGCAAAAATGCACGCTTTTGTGCGGAGTTTGTTTGCATATATGAGATAAATGTCGTTACTTTGCACCTCGAAATCGTAAGGAGAACAATTTTTTAATCAATTAAACACAAAGTATTATGTCTGAAATTGAAGCTAAAGTAAAAGAGATTATCGTAGAGAAGTTGGGCGTTGACGAGGCCGATGTAACCCCCGAAGCAAGTTTCACCAACGACTTGGGTGCAGACTCTCTGGATACCGTAGAGTTGATTATGGAGTTTGAGAAGGCTTTTGAAATCACCATCCCCGACGACAAGGCAGAAAAGATTTCGACCGTGGCCGACGCCATCGCGTTTATTGAGGAAAACAAGTAAAGAAGCAATTCACAATTCATAATTCATAATTCAGAGTTAAGGCTCTGCCTTCGCGCCTCGGAAGCGAGGTAAAGGTTTTGGCTGGCCATAATTGTGAATTAGGAATTAATAATTATGAATTAGACCATAATGGAATTAAAGAGAGTTGTCGTAACCGGACTGGGTGCCATCAGCCCGCTGGGAAATTCGGTCGAGGAGACTTGGCAGAAGATGCTGGACGGAGTAAGTGGCGCAGGCCCTATTACACACTTTGATGCACAGAACTTCAAGGCACAGTTCGCCTGCGAGGTGAAGGACTTCAACGTCGCAGAATACATCGACCGCAAGGAGGCTCGCAAGATGGACCTCTACTGCCAGTATGCCGTCGCTGCCGCCACACAGGCAGTGAACGACAGCGGCATGGATCTGGAGACGGTGGACAAGAACCGCATTGGAGTGGTCTTCGGCGTGGGAATCGGCGGCATGCATACCTTCGAGGAAGAAGTGGAGAACTGGGCAAGGACCGGCGCCACGCTGGGTCCGAAGTTCAGTCCCTTCTTCGTACCGAAGATGATCGCTGACATCTGTGCCGGACACATCAGCATCAAATACGGCTTCCACGGCCCCAACTATATCACGTCGAGCGCTTGCGCCAGCAGCAGCAATGCCCTGGCCGATGCCTTCAACCTGATACGTCTGGGCAAAGCCAACGTGATAGTGAGCGGCGGTGCCGAGGCTGCCATCTTCCCCTCGGGCGTGGGTGGCTTCACTGCCATGCATGCCCTGAGCACTCGCAACGACGAGCCCGAAAAGGCAAGCCGCCCCTTCAGCGCCAGCCGCGACGGATTCGTCATGGGCGAGGGAGCAGCGAGCCTCGTACTCGAGGAACTGGAGCATGCCAAGGCGCGCGGCGCCAAGATCTATGCCGAAATGGTGGGCGCAGGCATGAGTGCCGATGCACACCACATCACGGCATCGCATCCCGAAGGTCTCGGAGCAAAGCTCGTGATGCAGAATGCACTCGACGATGCAGGCATGAAGCCTGAGGATATCGACTACATCAATGTGCACGGCACATCGACACCCGTAGGAGACATCTCGGAGGTGAAAGCCATCATCGACGTTTTTGGCGACCATGCCTACAAGCTGAACATCAGCAGCACGAAGTCGATGACCGGCCACCTGCTCGGTGCAGCCGGAGCCATCGAGGCCATGGTCAGCGTGCTTTCGGTGCAGAACGATGTGGTACCTCCCACGATAAACCACGACGAGGAAGACAAAGACCCCGAAATCGACTATCGACTCAACTTCACATTCGGGCAGGCACAACACCGCACAGTGCGCGCAGCGCTGAGCAACACATTCGGCTTTGGCGGACACAATGCCTGCGTAATATTCAAGAAGTACGCCGAATAGTCTCTCAAGCGTCGTGAACGTGAAGAGCAACCTTATAGACGCGATAAAGTTACCTTTCCGAAAGGAAAAGGAGCTTTATCGCTCTTTTTATTCCATCATGGGATTCTATCCCAGAGACATCCGCCCATACAAGGAGGCCATCCAGCACATCTCGGCCTCGACGAACGACGGCTCTGCCTACCTGCACAACAACGAACGCCTCGAATTTCTGGGCGATGCCATCCTGGGCGCCGTGGTGGGAAGCATCGTATTCCAACGCTACACCCGCAGCCGCGAGGGTTTCCTCACCAATACGCGGAGCAAGGTCGTAAAACGAGAGACACTGGGCCAAGTCGCACAACAGCTGGGATTGCACAAACTGATACTGAGCCACACACACGGCAACGGCCACAACAGCTATCTGGCCGGCAACGCATTCGAGGCGCTGGTGGGAGCCATCTATCTGGACAGAGGCTATGACTACTGCACCCGCTTCATCGAGACGCGCGTTCTGGGGAAGCTAATCAACCTGGACAAGATTGCCTACAAGGAGACGAACTTCAAGAGCATGCTGCTCGAGTTCTGCCAGAAAAACCACCTCGTCCTGAACTTCGTCCTCGTCGAAGAAGAGCGCGACAAGAAAGGTGCCCCCTTCTTCCGCAGCAAGGTGATGGTGGACGGAAACGAGATGGGGCAAGGCAAAGGCTACTCGAAGAAGGAGAGCCAGCAGAATGCCAGCAAGAACGCACTGCACAACCTGAAGAACGGGAAGGGGCCGTATAGCCACCTTGTCAAGACAAAGGGCAGAAGCAATAAACGAACAGAAAAGAATGAGCCTGACACGCATCATACGACCACTCCTGAAACACAGGGAGCATGAGCTGGAACGCTACGCACAGGAAGCCGAGAGGCTGCAGCGCAGAGTGCTGGCAAAGCTCGTAGGCAAGGCCGCGTCCACCGAGTGGGGGCGCGTATGCCGATACAGCAAGGTGAAGGACTATGTGCAATTCGCACAACAGACACCGCTGAACACCTACGAGGAACTGAAGGGCTACATCGACCGCATGCGACAGGGCGAGCGCGACGTATTGTGGCCGGGAAAGGTGAGGTGGTATGCCAAATCGAGCGGCACCACCAACGACAAGAGCAAGTTTATCCCAGTAAGCCGCGACGGGCTCCACGATACGCACTACGCCGGCGGCACTGACTCGGTGGTCTGGTATCTGCGCAACAATCCGCAGAGCCGACTGTTCGACGGCAAGGCACTCATCCTGGGCGGCAGCCACGCACCGAACTACAACCTGCCACACAGCCTTGTGGGCGACCTCAGCGCCATTCTCATCGAGAACATCAATCCCCTCATCAACCTCATCCGCGTCCCACGCAAGGGGACCGCCCTGCTGGCCGACTTCGAGACGAAGCGCGACCGCATTGCCCGCGAAGCCCTGCACAAAGACGTGACCAGCATCAGCGGCGTCCCCTCATGGATGCTCTCCGTGCTGAATCGCGTCATGGAAATCTCAGGTGCCAGCCATCTCGAGGAGGTATGGCCCAATCTCGAAGTCTTCTTCCACGGCGGAGTAGCCTTCACCCCCTATCGCTCACAGTACCACGACCTTATCACCAGCTCGAAGATGCACTACATGGAGACTTACAACGCCTCGGAGGGCTTCTTCGGCATACAGGACGACCCCGCCGACCCAGCCTTGAGTCTCATGGTGGACTACGGCATCTTCTACGAATTCATCCCCATGGACGAGTTCGGCACAGAACGCCCTAGGGTGCTCCCCCTCTGGGAGGTGCAGACCGGGCAAAACTACGCGATGGTGATTACGACCAGCAGCGGGCTGTGGCGCTATGTGATTGGCGACACCATCTGCTTCACGAGCCGCAACCCATACAAGTTCATCATCACAGGGCGCACCAAGTTCTTCATCAACGCCTTTGGCGAGGAACTCATCGTGGACAACGCCGAACGCGGACTGGCCGAGGCCTGCCGACAGACAGGCGCACAGGTGCTGGAATACACCGCTGCCCCCGTCTTCATGGACAGCAAGGGCAAGTGCCGCCACCAATGGCTTATCGAGTTCAGCGCGATGCCCCGCGACATTGACGCCTTCGCCAGCATCCTCGACCACAGCCTGCAACAAATCAACTCCGACTACGAGGCCAAGCGCTACAAGGACATCACCCTGCAGCCCCTCGAACTCATCGTTGCCCGTCAGGGACTCTTTCTCGACTGGCTCCGCGAGCACGGCAAACTGGGCGGACAGCACAAGGTGCCCCGCCTGTGCAATACGCGCGAATACATCGACCAGATTCTGGCCATGAACCACAGCCCCAAGGAATGAAGCGCAGCCACATACCATACTGGATGGCATGTCTGGGGATGATAGCCGCCTGCGCCAGCATCGGCAACCCCGACGGAGGCGAATACGACGAGACGCCGCCTCGCGTTGTAGCCAGCTACCCCGCCGACGGCTCCACGAAGATTGCGGCCAAGAAGATGAGCATCCTCTTCGACGAATATATCAAGCTCGAGAATGCAAGCGAAAAAGTCATCGTATCGCCGCCACAGACGGAGTCGGCCAACGTGCGCGCCGACGGCAAACGCATCAAGATCACACTCTACGATACCCTGCAGGCCAACACTACCTACACCATCGACTTCGGAGACGCCATCGAGGACAACAACGAGGGGAACCCGATGGGATTCTACACCTACTCGTTCAGCACCGGCGACGCCATCGACACGATGGAGGTGGCCGGCACCGTGCTCAACGCCGGGGACTTGGAACCCATCAAGGGCATAATGGTCGGACTCTACCCTGCCGACTCGACGTTCCACGACTCCCTCTTCGTCAGCAAGCCCTTCCGGCGCATCTCGCGTACCAACGGCTCCGGACGCTTCTGCATCAAGGGTGTGAAGCCGGGCCGATACCGCGTCTTCGCCCTGAAGGACGTCGACGGCGACATGGTCTTCAGCCAGAAGAGCGAGATGATAGCCTTCGACACCACCATCATCGAGACCAGTTGCCGCCCCGACGTGCGGATGGACACCATCTGGCGCGACTCTACCCACTTCGACTCGATACGCGTCGTTCCCTACACACACTACTTCCCCGACGATGTCACCCTCCTCGCCTTCCTCGAAGAGGGACAGGAACACCACCTGCTCAAGACCGAACGCCTCGAGCCCGACTACTTCCGGCTCTTCTTCACCTCGCCCGCCGACTCGCTGCCCAAGATCGAAGGACTGAACTTCGACGAGAGTTGCCTGATTGCCGAGCCATCGCCGAAGAACGACACGATAACCTACTGGGTCACTGACACCACATTCACTCACCAGCAGGATACACTCACCTTCGTCCTCACCTACCTCGACACCGACACCCTCGGGCAGTTGGTCCCCCTCTCCGACACACTCAACCTAACGCCGAAGACTACCTACGCCAAGATACGCAAGGAGCAGCAGAAGAAAATCGACGAATGGAACAAGGAGCGAGAGAAAAAGCAGAAGAAAGCCAAGGAACCACTCCCCTACGAGGAGAATCCCCACGAGAAGACCTACATGGACATCGGCGTCAAGCCCAGCGGCACCATCGATCCCAACCAGAACATTCGCTTCACGTCGAAGGAGCCATACCTCGACGTCGACACCACCCGCATCCGCTTCTACGTCAAACAGGACACCGACTACATCCCCGCACCCTTCCTCTTCCTGCCGCAGGACCAACGCACCTACACCCTCTACGCCGAATGGGAGCCCGGACAGCAATACCGCTTCGAGGCCGACAGCGCAGCCTTCACGAACGTATTCCACAACGTGGCAAAGGGCATGAAGAACGACTTCAAGGTGCGCACGATGGAGGAGTACGGCGCCATCTTCGTCCACTGCCTGCTGCCCGACACAGCTGTCATCGTGCAGCTCATCGACCGCTCGGACAAGCCTGTGGCTGAACTGCGCGCCGACAACGAAGGGCACGCCGACTTCTACTACCTCCGTCCCACCGAATACTATGTGCGATGCTTCATCGACCGCAACGACAACGGAAAGTGGGACACCGGCAACTACGCCGAGCAGCTGCAGCCCGAGGAGGTGTTCTACTTCCCAAAGCCCATCGCCCTGAAAGCCCAATGGGACATGGAACAGGACTGGGACGTACGCCACATTGAGCGCACAAAGCAGAAGCCCCAGAACATCACCAAGCAGAAGCCCGACAAGGAGAAGACCGTCAAGTCGAAGAACAAGGAACGCGAGGAGGAGAGACGAAAGGAAAGACAAGGAAGAGGTAACAGAAGTAATAACAATAGGAGGTAAGTTCCCAGACCATTGACCATTGACCATTGACCATTTGCGCTGGCAGCGAACTTGCTAAACGTTCGCTCGGCTCTGCCGCTTCTGCTCGTTGAAAACGAGTATTGAAGAACCGCTAAACCTTTGAACTCTTGAACATTTGAACTCTTGAGCTATGAACAATAAACGTCCCTTCCTGCTGGCCCTGCTCCTGCTGGCCTGCACCATTGCCCACGCACAATGCGCCGTCGAGAACACCGCCTTTCAGAGTGGCGAACGCCTCGACTATGAGCTCTATTTCAACTGGAAGTTCGTCTGGATGCACGCCGGACGGGCAAGCCTCACCACCACCGCCACCCAAGCCACCGACGGCAGCGAGGCATACCAGAGCCGACTGGTCACCAGCACCAGCGGGCTGGTGGACAAGCACTTCGTCATGCGCGACACTCTGCAGAGCGTCGTCAGCCACGACCTTGTCCCCCTCTACTACAAGAAGGCAGCCAACGAGGGCGGCAAGTACTACGTCGATCAGGTCTGGTACACCTACCCCTCCGGCACCGTCCACCTGCGCCAGCAGTATCTGAACCGCAGGGGAGAAACCAGCCACACCACCACCGACCGCCGCGACTGCATCTACGACATGCTCTCGATGATGCTGCGCGCCCGCTCCTACAAGGCCAGCGACTTCGCCCTCGGCCAGAAACTCGTATTCCCGATGGCCGACGGACGCAGCGTCGATGATGTCACCCTCGTCTATCGCGGACGCAAGAACTTCAAGATGAAGAGCACCGGCGTCACCTACCGCTGCCTCATCTTCTCGTTCGTCGAATACGAGAAGAAGAAGGAAAAGGAAATCATCACCTTCTACATCAGCGACGACGACAACCACATGCCCGTCCGCCTCGACCTCTTCCTGAAGTTCGGCACCGCCAAAGCTTACCTGAAGAAAGCCACCGGACTCCGCAATCCCTGCACATCTATCGTTGAGTAAGCCTCTCCCCCAAGCCCCTTTGCCCTCCGTCGGCAAGCACTGGCGGCGAGTCCTTGAACCTTTGCGCTCGGCTCTGCCGCTTCGCTTTTAGTGCGAAGAACCCTTGAACTTTTGAACATTGACCATTGAACATTAACGCCCTCAGCTCTCCCCTCTCTTTCAGGAGAGGGGTCGGGGGTGAGGCTTTGAACTCTTGAACTCTTGAACCATCCCCTCCCCCTCCTCACTCCCGCCGAGAGCCAAGTCATGCAGCGACTCTGGCAACTGCCCGATGGCGGAGGCTTCGTAAACGACATCCTGCCGCTCTACGAAGAACCACGCCCCGCATACACCACCATAGCCACCTTCCTGAGGATTCTCACTCGCAAAGGCTTTGTGAAGACCGTCAAGACGGGCGGTCTGCTCTATTTCACGCCGCGCATCAGCCGCCAGCAATACCTCGACACACTCTTCGAGCGACTCTGCCACGACTTCTTCGACGACGACCTTCAACAGATGGCGCAGTTCGTTCAGCGCAAGGCTTCAAACTGAGTCCCTCGCCGACCGACAAGAGAGTACTCGGAAGCTATTTGCAAAATGCAACGGCTGCGAGTAAGCGAGAGGAAAGTCATGCTTGCATGAACTTTCCCGAGTGGAAGCAGGCTCGACGATAGTCAAATGCAAAAAAAAGTGGGTAAGCAAGCGGAGAAATATGCTTGCTGTCGCATCGGCTCCTGCTTGCTGTCGCATCTCCTCCTGCTTGCTGTCGCATCTCCTCCTGCTTGCTGTAGTATCCGTCCTTGCTTGCTGTAGTATCTGCGTCTGCTTGCTGATGCAGGAGAAATAAGTTTTTCAGGGCGATGAAATGCCGGCCAAGAGCATTAGCGGATTCATTATTTCACCTCACTCCCCCTCTGCGGTAATTTTACGGACAAATTGCTTTGATGTTTCGCAGAAAGATGGTATCTTCGCATATCGAAAGGCTTGAAATCGCAGGAAACATACCATTTACCAATGAAACATCCAATTTTTCTTCCGCATCCGAAGGCCCTGATGGGACTGATAGCCGTACTCCTCGCCGTGTCGCCCCTTTCGCGGGCCGAGAACCGATGGACACTGACCGACGACGGCGGAATACGCTGGCAGGTGGACGAACGGCTGCCGCACGAAGACCATATCGAGATGAGCGGACGCCGAGTAAGCGTGGTGATACGCTATGGCGTGAAGGCCGACGGAAGCCTCATGCTGAACAAGAGCATGGTGTGGCCCATGCTGCGCACCATCCCAAACAACACTCATGCCAGCCTGATGCGCCGGTTCGAGTGGGATGCCGCCAGCGACATTCTGGTGCAGGGCCGTCGCACGAAGGGGGAACGGGTGGAATACATCGCGCTGAACCACGGACAGATGACCATCGAAAGCCTGCTGCCCGAAACGGGACTGCGCCTCACCCGCACCTTGTTCCCCTCGCCCGCTTTGCCCATGCTGGTGGAGCACTACTGCCTCCGAAACGAAGGCAAACGGGATGTCCTCGTAGAGATTCCGGCGGTGCGCACAGTCTATGACACTCCGGCCGAGCAGGGCGTAAACGGAAGCTACACGCTGCTGTGCAAGACCGAGGCGCCAGAGAGGAGCACCCTGCTGAAGCCCGGCGAGCACATCGAATTCGCGGCCTGCATACAGGCGTATAGTAAAGCGAAGGGCGAGAAGGAGTGGCCCCTCGACGAAGAGAGCGAGCGTGGCAATCGCCGAGCCCTCGCCGATAACCTCCGACAGAACCTCGTCCTCGAGACGCCCGACGAGGTCGTCAACCGCATGTTCGACTTCGCAAAACTGCGAGCCTCGGAGAGCATCTACCAGACGGCAGGCGGCCCCATGCACGGACCGGGCGGCGAGAGTTACTATGCCGCTATCTGGGCCAACGACCAGGCCGAATACGTCAATCCCTTCTTCCCCTTCGAGGGGTACGAATACGGCTGTCAATCGGCACTCAACAGTTTCCGCCACTTTGCCCGCTACATGAACGAAGGCTGGAAACCCATCCCCAGCAGCATCATCGCCGAGGGCACCGACATCTGGAACGGGGCGGGCGATCGCGGCGATGCAGCCATGATTGCCTACGGCGCCGCACGCTACCTTCTGGCCCGCGCTTCGCGGCAGCAGGCCGAACAGCTGTGGCCGCTGGTCCGCTGGTGTCTGGAGTACTGCCGCCGCCAGCTGCTGCCCGAGGGTGTCGTAGCCTCCGACCACGACGAACTGGAGGGACGCTTTCCTGCAGGGCGAGCCAATCTGTGCACCTCGTCGCTCTACTACGATGCCCTGCTCTCGGCAGCCCACCTGTGCCGCGAGATGAAGGTTCCCGCCCGCGAGGCCGATACGTATCGCCGCCAGGCAGCCGACCTGCGCCGCGCAATGGAGGCCTATTTCGGCGCCAGCGTCGAGGGCTTCGAGACATACAGATACTACGAGGGCAACGATGTGCTGCGCTCCTGGATATGCATTCCTCTGTGCATGGGCATCACCGAGCGTGCAAAGGGAACCATCGAGGCGCTCTTCTCTCCGCGCCTGTGGACCGAGAACGGCATGCTGACGCAGGCCGGCAGCCAAACCTTCTGGGACCGCTCGACGCTGTATGCCCTGCGCGGAGTGTATGCAGCGGGCGAGCCCGACAAGGCCACCGAGTTCCTGCACTTCTACTCGAACACCCGCCTGCTGGGCGAGCATGTTCCCTACGCCATCGAGGCGTGGCCCGAGGGCAGCCAGCGCCACCTCTCGGCCGAGAGCGGACTCTACGCCCGCATCATCACCGAGGGACTTTTCGGCATCCGTCCCACGGGTTTCCATTCCTTTGACCTCACGCCACAGATGCCTGCCGCATGGAACCAGATGGCCCTGCGCCGCATCCGCGCTTTCGGCACCTGCTTCGACATCCGTGCCGAACGAATTCCCGCAGGGAAAATCCGCATCACCATCACCGACGGCAACCGGAAGAGCAAGACGTATAAAGTGCGGGCTGGGCAGACGGTTCGCCATGCATTCTGACAGCTGGGCACCGATGAAGCGCAAGAAACACGCAAACTAAATGATAAACAAAGGAATAATGAAAAGAGCATTTATCTTACTCGCAGCCCTTCTGACGATAGCCTGCCAGCAAAGCCAAGCAAAGAAGTGGAGAGCAAAACATGTAGTCGTAATCGGCATCGACGGATGGGGCGCATACAGTGTGCCCAAGGCA
>JAILBW010000168.1 GCA_024680695.1 Bacteroidaceae bacterium | reverse complement strand
CCACCGACGCTGTCATCGAGGACGAAACGGGCGCACTGCTTGGCTACTGTCCCTGGGCTTGGGAAGGCGCCAGCGTTGCTTTCCAGGCCGGACGCTATCAGAACGCCATTCTGGCCAACGTCACCGACGGTTCGCTCACCGTCGGCATCCGCCAGCCGGGCACAGGCAACCAACCCGAATGGTTCGGGTTCGGCAACGTGCAAATCATCTATCGCGGCACGATGGACGAAGCCGACGACGGGCTCGACTTCGTGCTGGCATCCCAGACGGCAAGGGCCAACACCATACTCTCCAGCTACCAGTTCAGCGAGGGCAGTGACTACAAGGTCTATCCCAACTTTGCCCAGACGCTGAAGGACGCACTGGCTGCAACCGTCGCCGATGTCGCCACTGCCACCCAGCCCGCTGCGAAGTACGCCTTGATACAACGCTTCTCGGAACTCTTCCGGCAGGTGTACGAAAGTAAGCGCGACTATGTGGCGCTGATGGACCAGTCCGTGGCACTGAACGACTTCAGCTACTACGTCATGCCCTTCCTTTCCACCGACGAGCTGGACGAAATCAGTAATCTTATCGACTTCATCACCATGGGCTACGCCGAGGGAACCTTCGGACATGACGATTGCCGAAAGGACTATCTCTCCGCCCTCTCGTTCATGCACTTCAGTCCGGAGGAAACGAGCCAAATTGCAACGGCAAAGGAGCTCACCCTCTTCGCCGTCTATGCAAACACTGTCAATCCCGCACAGAATGCCTGCCTGACGGCCGACATCGACCTCAGCGGCACAGAGTTCCCAATGATTGGCAACCAGACGAAGCCCTATACCGGCACATTCGACGGTCGGTACCACACCGTGACGCTCAACCAAGTGGCTTCACAGGCCTTCTACGGATTCTTCGGTGCACTGGAGGGCGCCACTGTGCGCAACCTGCGCACGGCTGGCGACATCGAGACCAACTTCATCCTGACGGGCGGCATTGCGGGTCAGGCCATGAACAGCACCATAGAGAACTGCATCAGTTCGGTACACATCATCTCCAATTTCGTCGGCGATTCGGGGCAGGGAGGCCTCTGCGGCTATGCAGGCCGGCTCACGACCTTCAAGGACTGCCTCTTCAACGGAAGCATCACCGGCGAGGAAACTATCAATTGCGGCGGAATGGTGGGATGGCTCGACGGCACCACATTCTTCATCGACTGCCTGCAGGCAGGCATCATCGAGGTGGCAAGCAATGCAGGCGACACTTGGAACATCTCGCGCAATCAGCGCGAAGTACGCTGTACCAACGTCTATTATCTGAATCCCACCCCAGGCACCAACGAAGGCAGTGTCCGCATCACTGCCGAGCAGTTGGCAAGCGGCGAGGTATGCTTCCTGCTCAATGGTTCGCAAGAGTCTGTTCGCTGGACGCAGACACTCGGCGAAGACCTTATGCCAATCCCCTTCCCCACCCAGAAACAAGTCTATGCCGAGGGTGAGGTGCGGTGCGACGGAAAGGTACTGGGCAACGTTCGGTTCACAAACGACGTCATTCCGCTACCCTCCCACCAATTCGAAGGCGGCACCTGCATCGTCTGCGGAACGACTGACCCCAACTTCAAGATCGATCTGGTGGACGGTTTCTATCAGATTGGCGACATCGCCCAACTGATGTGGTTCACGCATAAAGTTAATGAAGGAGAGACAGCCCTCAACGCACAGCTGACGGCCGACATAGACCTCACCGACGTGGACTTCCCTATGATAGGTACTGAGCAATACCGCTATGCAGGCACATTCGACGGAGGCTGCCATACAGTTCGGTACGCCCTCACTGCACGCAGCGCCATCACCGGCCTGTTCACCTTCGCAGCGGGCGCCACCATCCAAAACCTACGCGTAGCGGGAACCATTTCGACGGGCTTCAACATTGCCGGTGGCATCTGCGGAGAAATGTTCGGCACCACCATCCGCAACTGCATCAGCTCCGTCGAGATACTCTCTACCTTCAATGGAGATGCCGCCTACGCAGGTATCGTTTCCGTGACCGACGACTTCCAGGGACAGCATAGTCAGGTCATCAACTGCCTGTTCGACGGCACCATTGCAGAGAGCGGTGCGTTTGCCTGTGGTGGAATGGTCGGATGGTGTATGAATCCCACCTATCTGACCAACTGTCTGCAGGCTGGCGACATCCGATGCGGACTGAATATGGGTGCTGTCATCGCACGTAACCCCCAAAATGCGGTATGCTCGAACGTCTTCTACCTCAGACCGCAGGGTGAAGTCTCAGGCAACGTCGTCCAAGTCACCGAGGAGCAGCTTGCCAGCGGCGAAGCATGCTATCTGCTGAACGGCGACCAATCGGAAATTAATTGGTATCAGAACCTCAGTGAGGATGCCTGCCCCCTGCCCTTCTCCACTCATAGTGTGGTGATAAAGAATGAGGATGGCACATACGGAAACGCTTCGGGAATAGAGGAAGTGCAAGACGCTGGGTACAGGATGCAAGGCGATGACACCATCTATGACCTGAGCGGAAGACGAGTTGCCAAAGGCGGATTGTCTAGAGGCATCTACATCATCCAGGGCAGAAAGGTGCTGGTGAAGTAAAAGAATAATGGGGCGTCCCCCTTTCTTACTTCTTTGCGAGGAAGAAGGGGGGGCGCTCTTTCGAAAGGACACAGACAAATGGGAAGACGTCTCATCACGACATTGCTGCCGTTGCTGCTGGGAATCCACATGGACGCCATCGGACAAACTACTGGTGTGTATCAGATTGGCACGACAAAGGAACTGGCCGAGTTTGCCACACTGGTGAACGGAGGCCACAGCGAGATAGATGCCTGCCTGACAGCCGACATCGATGCCAGCAACGAGGAACTGCCAGTGATAGGCACCAGAGCGAAAGGCTATTCCGGAACCTTCGACGGCCAGAACCATACAGTGACCATCCGACGCTTGGCTGCAACGGCCTATTCGGGCCTGTTCGGCCACGTAAAAGGCGGAACGATAATGAACCTACGCCTCGCGGGCACAGTACAGACAGCGGAGCGCACCGTGGGCGGCATCTGCGGATGGGCTGTGGACGCCACATTCCTTAGGTGTATATCCTCGGTTAGCATCCTCACAGCCTTTCAGGGCGATGCGGCTCAGGCGGGCATTTGTTCCTGTACTGGCGGATATTGCGTCATCAGGGACTGTCTCTTCGACGGAGAGATACGGGGAAGCGAAACGACATGCTGCGGCGGACTGGTGGGCTGGTGTGCCGATCTGACGGTCATCGACAATTGCCTCTCCATCGGACGCTTGGCATTGAGCCCGACCGATGACGACTCGTTCATGCTGGGCCGCAACCCCAAATGTGTGAGGGCAACAAACAATTACGTCAGGCCGTCGGCAGGTTGCGACAGCCACCTGAGCAGAATGCAGGTCGACGATCGGCTGCTGGCCAACGGAAACGTGGGCTTCATGCTGAATCAGGGACGCACCGACGGCACTTGGACGCAGGACATCGGCAGCGATCCCTACCCCATTCCGTTCCCGACCGGGCACCGGATAAGCGCCCGCCCGGAGTACATTGCCCCTCCCGAGGAGGTCTGGCATGCCGACACGACGAACATCCGCTTCCCTGACTGGGCGCGCGACATGATCATCTACGAGATTGCCACAAAGAGTTTCAACTCGCCCCGGCAGCCCGAACAGGGCACATTCCGCAGCATTGCAAAGCGAATGCCTTACCTGAAGCGATTGGGCATCAACACCATTTGGCTGACAGGCCACAGCTGGAGTGATGCCCACCACTTCTACAACATCTGGACGCAGTATGCCTGCGTACGACCCGACAGTCTGGACCCCAGCCTCGGGACACGAAGGGAGTTTCGCGACATGATCAAATGTGCCCACAGGAATGGTATCCGCGTACTGCTGGACGTAATCACTCACGGCGTGATGGGCTATAGTCCGCTTGTCGAGGAACACCCCGACTGGTTTCGTGGCGGAAGCTGGGGCATGACGGACTATGACTGGCACGGCGGGCATCGGGCACTGGACGAATGGTGGGTGAAGACGTGGACAGACTATGCCGTCGAGGACGGTGTGGACGGCTTTCGTCTGGATGTCGACATGTTTCGCCCCGACCTATGGAAACAGATCCGACGCAACGCCCTGAACGCCGGCCACGAGATTGTGGTCATTCAGGAAGGCCACGACCGCTACGTGGAAGGGGCGGCAGACAGCTATCAGACGTTCAACCGGCTGACTGTGCCTGGAGACCGTAGCGCGAAAGGGATTTGCGGGAACAACTTCGTGTGGGACATCGGTACGTATTATTCCCACGACTTTCCCCGCGAGACGGCAAGGCGCACCCCAGAGAAAATGGGCGCATTCCTGGCATCTATGGAGGTATCTTGTCACGACAACGGCTGGGACGGATTCCCCGCAGATCAGAATCCCTATGTGACGAACGGCAGCCGCGCATTCATGGGCTACTCGGTGCTGCTGGCACCCGCCATCCCCATCATGTTCATG
>JAILBW010000157.1 GCA_024680695.1 Bacteroidaceae bacterium | reverse complement strand
GAAAGGCATTGTGGCCAGCGACGAACTGACGGCGCGCGCCGAATCGGGCAATGCCAGTATCGCATTTCCCGCCTCGCGCTCTCGTGCCATCCATGAGTTAATTACCTGTTCCTGTACCTCTACGCACTCCTTGCGCGAAAGTCCTCTTTTTGCCGAAAAGGACGGCAATGTCGCCATCGCCATGAGAATGAGAAATACTCCTTTTTGCATACTGTCAAACCATTTTTGCAAGTGCAAAATTAGTGTTTGTAGGGCAAAGGACAAAGCAGCACACACTTTTTTTTCCTTAATAGGCATCTGTTTGTAAAAAAACATCTAACTTTGTAGTCGTGGAGAATGCAAAGAACTATATTAAACTAGCAAAGAACTATATGAAACTACACGCTGTACACTTCAGCGCCCTACTTGCATTGTGCTTGTCCGTAGTGCAGACAGCAGCCCAGCAAGCGCCTACAGCTGCCGATCGGAAAGACATCTGCCTGAACGAGATTCAGGTGGAGAACATCGATGCGTTCGTGGATCCCAGCTGGAACTACGGGCCGTGGGTCGAGGTGCTCAACCTCTCGGACAAGGACTACGACCTGAAGGGCTGCTGGGTGAGCGACGAGCCGGACAATCCCATGAAGGTTCACGTCACGCAGTCCCACCCGTTGAAGGCGCACGGCTTCGTAAACCTTTGGTTCGAGCATCACGACAAGTACTGCCTGCGCCAACTTGGCCTGAAGCTGAGCACCTCGGGCGGCACCTTCCTCCTGAGCGATCCCTACGGTCAGCTGCTGCAGCGCATCGACTATCCCGCGCCCGTTCCGCGCACCAGCTACGCCCGACGAGAGGATGGTGCCGACGAGTGGGGCACTACGGGGACGCCTACTCCCGCCGCATCGAATGGCACACAGACGTTCTGCACCGAGCGTGCCCCAGCACCCGTCGTGAATATCCCGGGCGGGGTGTACAAGGGACGAGTGTTCATGACGGTGTCGATTCCCGAGGGTGGCACCCTGCGCTACACCACCGACGGCAGCACACCCACGCTGACGAACGGCTCGACGACGCGCGCAGGCCGCTTTTCCTTCACGAAGACGAGCTGCGTGCGACTGCGTCTTTACATGGACGGCATGCTGCCCAGCCCTGTAGTTACCCACACCTACATCATCGAGAACTTCGACATACCGCTGGCCGGCGTGGCCGTCACTACCGATCCCGACCACCTCTACAGCGCCGAGCTGGGCATCTTCACCCGCGGAGTGAACGGCAGGGCGGGGCTGGGGCAGAGCACTCCCTGCAACTGGAATATGGACTGGGACCGCCCAATGAACTTCGAGTACTTCGACGCGCAGGGCAAACAGGTTGTCAATCAGGAGGCCGGAATGAAGCGCAACGGTGCCTACAGCCGCGCCTACACCCCCTACGGATGGAAGGTGAACGCCGAGAAGATCTACGAAGGCAACAACCGCCTCTCCTACCAGTTCTTCCACCACAAACCCTACCTGCGCCACAAGCAAATCGTCTTCCGCAGTGCCGGCAACGACTACAACTGCCGCCTGCGCGATGCAGCGGTACAGGAGATTGTAATTCGCAGCGGCCTCAACGTCGATGCGCAGAGCTACGAGCCTGTGGTGCATTTCCTCAACGGCCTCTATCGCGGCACTATCAACCTGCGCGAGCCGAACAACAAGAACTACGTCTTTTCCAACTACGGCTACGACGACGATGAGATAGACTTCTTCGAGATGGACGGCGACTCGGGCTACGTGCAGAAGTGCGGCGACCGAGCTGCATGGGAACGCCTCTACGAGCTGGCCCAGACGGCGGCCAACGACGCCAGCTATGCCGAGATAGAGAAACTGATCGACGTTGACGAGATATGCAACTACATGGCGGTGGAGTTTTTCATGGGCAACGACGATTGGCCCAAGAACAACCTCAAGGGATGGCGCCCCTTGCAGGAGGACGGCCGCTTCCGCTTCATCCTCTACGACATTGACCACGCTTTCGGACTGAGCACCCCCTTCACCAGCTTTGCCAGCAAGAAGACGTGGACGTGGAATCCGCTCTACAACGAGTTCAACGAGTCCATTCCCCGCATCAAGGGCGAGGTCGAGATAGTCACCATTTTCCTGAACCTGCTGAAGAATCCCACCTTCTGCCGCCACTTCATCGATGCCTTCTGTATCGTTGGCGGTTCGGTTTTCGAACCCAGTCGCTGCGAAGCCATCATCACCGAACTCTGCAACCAGAAGGACGAGATACAGCAAGTGCCCGACAACGGCTACGATCGCAACCAGTCGCCCTGGAGCACAGGCAACACCATGATTACGAACTATCAAGGACGGCAGGCACCGATGTTCGCGGCACTACGCAACTATGCGGCATTCGGCCTGACAAGCACCACGCCCATCAATGTCCGCCTCGGCAGCGACACACCGAGGGCACAGATCTTCGTGAACGGCCAAATCGTGCCAACCGGCGACCTTGACGGCCAGCTGTTCCCGCCCGTCGTCTTGCGTGCCGAGGCACCGGCCGGCTATGCTTTCACCGCATGGCGACTGCTCGAGGGACACGTCGGGACCACCACCGAAACCGTCTTCGCCGAAGGCAGCGAATGGAGGTACTACGACCGCGGAAGCCTCGACGGCACTCCTACCTGGAAGCGTCCGACCTACAACGACACCAACTGGAGTGAGGGAGCCGCGCCACTGGGCTACGACAAGAACAATGCTGCCTTCCGCACCCTCCTCGACTATGGTCCCGACAGCAGCGACAAACGCTCCACCTACTACTTCCGCAAGACCTTCGACCTCAGCGAGGCACCCACCGAGGAGTGTGAGATACAGTTCTCCTATAGCCTCGACGACGGCATGGTTCTCTACGTGAACGGCACCGAAGCCTTTCGCACCAACATGCCCTCTGGCGCCGTCTATTTCAGCACCTTCAGCACGACTCACTCGGCCAACAACCCCGATGTGGGCTCCGTCGTGCTCCCCTCCGCCCTCTTCCAGCAGGGGAAGAATGTACTGGCTGTCGAAGTCCACAACAACAACAAGACGAGCAGCGACATATATTGGGACGCCGCACTGCGCATCCGCCGCCCCACCGCGCTCGACAACGACACACTCTCCACCAGTCCCGAACTGGCACTGCCCGACGGCACCAGCCTCAACCTCGTGGCCTGCTTCGTCCCGCTTCCCGAGCATGCGCGCCCTGCGCCTGTCGTCATCAACGAGGTGAGCGCAGCCAACAGCATCTACGTGAACGAATACTTCAAGAAGGCCGACTGGGTGGAACTCTACAATACCACCGACGCAGACCTTGACCTCGCCGGTATGTACCTCAGCGACGAACCGTCGCAACCTACGAAATACGCTATCTCGGGCGGCACGTCTGGTGTCGGCACCATCATCCCGGCCCACGGGCGACGCATCATCTGGTGCGACCGCGAGGCAAGCCTGTCGCAGCTCCACGCTCCGTTCAAGCTCAGCAATGCCGACCAGTGCGCCGTGGTGCTCACAGCCGCTGACGAATCGTGGGCCGATACCTTAATCTATTGCGCGCATGCGGGCGTGGAGAGTGTGGGTCGCTTCCCCGATGGCACCCCTAACCTCTACCGAATGTCGCGTCCGACCATCGAGCAGCCCAACACGATGACGATGCTCAGCACCCGCTGGACTCCCTTACCGCTTCCCGACGGTGACGGCAATGTCATCGAAGACCTGATGGCTGCGGCGCGCGATGGCGCGATGCACCTCAGCATGCACCGGGGGCAACTTGTGGCTCACAGCGAGGACTGCGCCGATGCTCTGCTGCAAATCTACGCGATGGACGGTACGCTCGTCATGCGCACTCCGCTCCGTTTCGAAGGCGAACGCCTTCATGTCAGCGTGGCATTGCTCGCACCAGGCACCTACATTGCGCGTCTCTCCGGCAGCGACGGCAACGGCTGTTCGCTCAAGTTCCGATTCTGACAACAGCATGCATCGCCTTCTGCTTGCGCAAGCGGGAACGATTACTTGCGCAAGCATGATCGATTACTTGCGCAAGCGGGAGCATTTACTTGCGCAAGTATGAACGATTACCTGCGCAAGTATGAGCCAAAACTTGCGCAAGCAAAAAAGGGCACGTCTGGAAACAACATCCAGACGTGCCCTTTGCAGGAATTGAAAGTCGCTGAGGGACGACTTACAGGTTCGGGTTGATCTTGCTCCACTCGCTGATAGGCGGCACGATGTTCAGCGTCACCAGCTCGTCGCGCATCTTGCACAGATGCTCATAGCTGGCATCGAGCTTGGCCATCTCCTCGGCATTGCCGACGGGCATCTTGTAGGTGCAGCCGTTGGTGTCGAGCGTGGTGTCCATAGCCATCATGATGTGGTTGTACTTCTCGTTCGATACGTAAGTGCCGGCAGGCCAGCGGAACTTCTCGCCGCCCATGACCGAGCGAATCATCTCGACCGAGCAGAATGCAGGACTCTGCCACGAGGAGCGTCCGCGCAGTTCGATAATCTTGGCGCCGCCCTTCGTTACGTCCACCTTCAGCTGTTCCCACTCCTCCTTTGTGCAGGCGGGAGTGCCGATGAGATCGTGCAGGGGAGTGCCCTTCACCTTCACGGCGCTGCCGAATACGGCCATCTGCTCGCCGTGCCCACCATAGGTAGCGCAACCGGTTACTTCATACTGCTTCACGCCGAACTTCTTGGCGAGTGCCGACTGCAGGCGCGTAGAGTCGAGCGCTGCCAGAGTGGTCACCTGTCCGGGCTTCAGTCCGCTGTAGAGCAGGGTTACGAGACCCGTCAGGTCGGCGGGGTTGAAGATAACCGTAACGTGCTTTACGTCGGGGCAATACTTCTTGATGTTCTGGCCCAACTCCTCAGCAATCTTGCAGTTGCCGGCCAACAGGTCCTCGCGCGTCATGCCAGCCTTGCGGGGAGCGCCGCCGCTCGAGATGATGTACTTTGCGTCCTTGAACGCCTCGGCTACGTCGGTCGTAGCGGTCAGGTTCACTCCGTCGTATCCGCAGTGGAACATCTCTTCCATCACACCCTCCATGCCGGGGGCATACACATCATAAAGGCACACGTTGGGCGTGAGCTTCATGGTCAGTGCCAACTGCACCATTGTCGAGCCGATTGCGCCGCCGGCTCCGACGATTACCAGTTTGTCATCAGTTAAAAAAGCCATTGTTGTTGATTAATTTTAGTTAGTTGTACGCTATTCTGCATGCAAAGTTACAAAAAGTCGCGCGAAATACAAAAGAAATAGAAGAAATATTTCCCAAGTTTCGGAAGTTCTTCGACAAGCGAAGTGGCTCCTTCGACAAGCTCAGAGCAGTTCAAAGCTATCTTTTAGAACCCGCCTTAAAACAAACCATTAAGTCTCGCGACAGAAAGCTCTCCATGAAGTATTTCTTCTCTGGCAGTGCCGAATGTCGGGCTATCCCAGGCACCAGTACCAGAAAAGGGCGACGACCATCAGCACTACGATGGCCATTGCTGCAATACCCAGCATGAACTGCTGGTTGGCGCGGCGAATGTTTCGACGTCTCATATCTTCTCATTCATAATGGTTTATGGTTGGCTTCCCTTTAGGATGGCAGCGTATCGTTCCGGTGCCTGCAGCAGTTCGAGGGCTTGCTTCATGCTGGGGTCGCCCACGAGCTGTTGCTTCACTCCGCCTGCTTCGTAATAATATCGATGGACAATCTCGTCGCAGAGGTAGGGCTCGATGTCGTGGCGGAAGCGCCGCAGGTCGGCACCGAGGTCGTTTGCGAAGCGAGCCTCGAGTGCGGCAAACTCAGCCTGGGCCGTTTCGTAATAGCCTTCGCGGCGTGCCACGTTCTTCAGCATCCGCAATACCTCGTCGCTGCGACGGTTGTAGGTGAAGCCGCTTTGGCAAATGTAATCGACAAACTGTGCGTAGTCGTCGTCGCTCATCGAGAACTCGCCGGCCGGGGCAATCGTGGCATGCTGCGAGGCATAGAGAGTGGCATAGTCGAAGAACTCGTCGCTGCCCACGAGGTCGTAGATCATCGAGGGAAAGCTGTCGGGCTTCACCTCGATGTCGGGCTTGATGCCGCCGCCGTCGCGCACTTCGCGGCCGTTGGCTGTATGGAAAACGTGCGTCAGGCTGTCGGGCACTGTGCCCACCGAGCCGTCGGGGTTCAGGTGGCGGTAGTCGTAAGCTTGAATGCATCGCCCGCTGGGGATGTAATAGCGGCTGGTGGTCAGCTTGAGATTGCCGTGATAGGGCACCTCGCGGATGGCCTGCACGAGGCCTTTGCCGTAGGTGCGAGAACCGACGATGACGGCACGGTCCATGTCCTGAAGACTGCCACAGACAATCTCCGACGAGGATGCAGAGCCGCCGTCGGCCAGTACGACGAGAGGCATCAGCGTGTCCACAGGCTCGCTGGCCGTATAGTAGTCGCGGTTCACGCTGGCCAGTTTGCCTTTGGTAAACATCACCTTGCGCCCCTTCGGCACGAAGAGGTTCACAATATCGACGGCCTCGTTGAGTGCGCCGCCCGGATTGTCGCGCAGGTCGAGGATGAGGCGCTCGGCGCCCTGCTTCTTCAGGTCGAGCAATGCTTGGCGCACTTCGCGGCAGGCTCCGTCGGTGAAGCCTGTCAGATAGATGAACCCGACGCCCGGAGCCACCATCCCGTAGTAGGGCACTTGGGGCATTTGGATGGTCTCGCGCGTAATGCGCATCGTGACGGGCGCATCTACGCCCATGCGCTTCACGCGCAGTTCAAAGGTGGTACCTGCCTCGCCGCGCAGCATCGAACTCACCTTCGGAGTGGGCATTCCCTTGACATCCTTTCCGTCGATGCTCAGGATGACATCGCCCGCCCTTACGCCAGCCTTCATGCTCGGCGAACCTTCGTAAGGCTCAGAGATGACCACCCGGTCCTCTTTCTTGTGGAAGCGCACTATACTGCCGATGCCTGCATATTTGCCTGTGGCCATCTGGCGCAGTTCCTCGTCGTCTTCGGGGTAGTAGTCGGTGAAGGGATCCACCTGCTGCAGCATCGAGCGGATGCCCCATCCGATGACTGTATCGGCATTGAGCGAATCGACATAGAAGAGGTCGAGCTGCTTGTAGATATCGTTGAAAATCTCAAGATTGCGGCTGATGGCCGAGTTGGGGCGTTCCCCTTGCTGTGCCGTACTGGTAAGCGGCAGGCACAGGGCCAGCAATGCCATTAAGTTGTGTTTCATTTCGACAATATTTCTTTAATCTGTTTGCGTAACATCTGCCACGTTGAGTCCGAGAGACGAGTACCCACCACCTGTATCACTTGTTCGCTCATGGCAGCTCCGCAACGTAAGCCTTGTTTCAACGTGCCCGAATGGGTGAGTGCATAAAGGAAGCCTCCGGCAAAGAAGTCGCCGGCCGCTGTGGTGTCCACTACTACTACTGGACAGGCGGTCGCTTGAGCAAACTGCTCTCCACACCGTGCCATCGACCCGCGCGCACCGAGCTTTACCACCGCCACATCGCATTGTGCGGCCAGTACGTCCAGCGCTGCCTCGGGCGAAGTCGCGTCGGTGAATGCGATGCTCTCTTCCTCGTTGGCAAAGACAATATCGACATAGTCTTTCACAAGATGGCGGAAGAAGGACAGATCGGCGCGCACCACATTGGCGCTGGCAAGGTCGAGGCTCACCCGCAGGCCTTCGTCGTGAGCCATGCGAAGTGCAGTCTCGATAAGTGCGTGGTTCTGCACGAGATAGCCCTCAACGTGCAGTAATCCGTAGCCGCGAAGCATCGAGGCATCCAGGTCGTCGCCTGTCATCGTGGCCGCCACACCCAACGAAGTGCCGAAGGTGCGTTCGCCGTCGGGGGACACCAGTGTGTAGGCCACACCCGTCGGTCCGTCGGCAGTGATGAGCTGTGTCTCGATGCCGACAGACTTTCCGTTCTCAGCATAGAACTGCCCTAAGAGGTCGCGTCCCACACATCCGATGAAACCTGGCGTGGCACCCAATCCGGCGAGTGCCAGCATGGCGTTACCTGCACTGCCACCTGTAGCCTTGCGGGGATTGAGTGGCGCAAGAGCTGCTGCAATCTGTGCTGCTCGCTCCCCTTCGACCAACTGCATGCCACCCCTCGGCAAATCCAGGGAGACAAGCAGCGAATCGTCCGGAATTTGCACCAAAACGTCCACAAGAGCGTTGCCAAGACCAATTATTTTGTCCATCTTCTTCATTTTTTTTGCAAAGATATTGCATAATTCCCAAAAAACAACTACTTTTGCAGCGCATTTGACAAAAAACACCCAAAAAAGGGTGTGAAAGCCTGCTTCAGTAGCTCAGTTGGTTAGAGCACATGACTGTTAATCATGGGGTCGTTGGTTCAAGCCCATCCTGAAGCGCAAGGAATAACGAGTCAGATGCACTTGCTTCAGTAGCTCAGTTGGTTAGAGCACATGACTGTTAATCATGGGGTCGTTGGTTCAAGCCCATCCTGAAGCGCCTAAGAAAGGGTCCTGCAAGTCAATCGATTTGCGGGACCTCTTCTTTTTTCACATTTCGAATTCGCGCCCAATTCCGGGTCAGCGGATTTTCGGTTCCATTCCGCTGCAACTCATCTTTGCCCTTAGCACCGCCAGCGACCTCTGCCCTACGCTCTACTCGGCTTGGCGGACAAATGCCTCGCCGTTCCATCGGAACTTGAGGGGCTGCACGAAACGCTGTGCCAATTCCCGTTCTTTTTCCGTCAGCTCGCTGGTCTGCAGGGAGAAGATGATGACGGGTTCCTCGGGCGATGGTGCAATGCGGACAAGCATCAGGTCGGAGAGGCTACGTATCACAAAGTCAGCCTCTTGTACCAACGAATCAGGTATCCCCCCCTCGGACAGGGCACTACCATCACCCAGAGAGGAGGCGGATTGAGATTCAGCCAGTCCTCGTTGCCCACTTTTCGCCCAGAAATCCTTCACGCAAAGTTTCGGCAGGTCCACCGCCACAGGCTGCCACTTCAGATTGAAGAAACGGATGTGACTGTCTGGGGCTGGGCCTTCGTACGTATTGACGAGACAGAACAGCGAGTCGGAGAGCAGACGCATTTCTACCTGGCTGCGCTGCGAGGTGCGGAGGCAGAGGTAGCTGTCGGTGAGCGACAGCAGTTCCACCACATCGTCAAGCCGGTTCTTCACCCGCGCCGGCATTTTGTTCTCGATGAAGTCGATGCAATCCAAGCGATTGTTTCGTGTCAGCATCGGGAAGACGCTGTCGGGCGAAGAAGCAAAGATATCGCGCATCCGCGTCTGAGCACGGAGCACGGAGAATGACACTGCGAGGAAGAGAAAGAAGACAAGGCGCTTCATATCGTTATCGTAATTATTATTTGTGAATCATTGATTTGTCCCAATCCATAGGAATAGCAGACTCAAGAGCAGCAATGCCAGGTCGAGCGTCTTGCTGCGAAGGTTCTTCTCGTGGAAGAGGGCGGCTCCGAGCAGGAAACTCACCACCACACTGCCGCGCCGCACCATGCTGACCACGCTCACCAGTGCGCCGTCAAGCGACAGGGCGTAGAAATAGACGAAGTCGGCTGACGACAGGAAGAGGCTGACGAAAAGGATTGCGAGAGCCGCAGCACCCTCTCCCCCTCTCTCCCTTGTCGGACTGGGGGACGGTCTTGCAATTAGAATTACGCCCATCATCAGGCATTGGTAGAAGTTGTAGTAGCTCTGCACCACCATGCGATTGAGCCCTACTCCACCCTGTGCAGGCGAAGCCATCAGGTATTTGTCGTACAAGCCGGACAAGGCGCCAAGCACCGCAGCGGCCAACACGCAGAGTATCCAGCGATTGTGCCGGAAGTCGATGCCCTCCTGTCTCCCGCTGCGGCTGAGCATATAGAAACTCACGATGGCGAGAAGCACACCCAGCCACTGCCAGCCGTTGAGGCGCTCACCGAAAATGAGCAGTGCCCCAAGGAGCACTATCACAGGGCGAGTGGCATTGATGGGACCCACGATGGTCAGCGGAAGATGCTTCATCCCATAGTAGCCGCACATCCAGCTGGAGAGCACAATCAGGCTCTTGAGCAGCACATAGCGCTGCACCGACCATGTCGTCGAGGGGACGAAGAACGAACTGTCCGGCTGAATCACTTCCATCCGCGACAGCAATACGGGGACAAGGAAGATGAGGCTGCACAGCAACGTATTCAGGAAGAGGACCGGGATGACGGAATAGCGTCGCAGGGCAAACTTCTTGCTCGCATCGTAGAAACCCAGCAAAAGGGCCGAGAGAAACGCACAGGTCAGCCACATATCCCTTCGTCGTATTCCACATTCACCAAGAACAATCCGTGGGCCGGCACACTCTCGCCTGCCGAGCAACGGTCGCGCCGCTCAATCACCCGACGGAAATCGTCCACCGACAAGCGTCCGCGCCCCACCTCAACCAGTGTACCCACAATGGCGCGCACCATGTTACGCAGGAAGCGGTTGGCCGTTATCGTGAAGCGCCATCGGTTTTCGTCGTCGAGCATTTCCCAGCGCGCCTCGGTGATGTGGCAGAGGTTTGTCTTCACGTCTGTGTTCACCTTGCTGAAGCTCGTGAAGTCGTCGTACTCGCAAAGCACCGCCGCAGCCTCGTTCATCCGCGCAAAGTCGAGCGAGCCATAGAGCTGCCAGCTGTACTGACGCAGGAACGGGTCCTTGCGCAGATGTACATAATAATGATACGTACGGCTTACGGCACTGAAGCGCGCATGGGCATCCTCGCGCACGCGAACAATATTATATATGGTAATGTCCCTCGGCAGCAACTTGTTCAACTTGTAGGTCAAGTTACTGAACATCCCATTCTCCTCTTTGCCAAGTGGAGAAGCCTCCTCTCCCGGACATGGGGCGGAGGTGCTTGGCCAGTCAAAGTGTGCCACCATGCATCGGGCATGCACACCGGCATCGGTGCGGCCTGCACCTACCACCTGAACCGGCTGGCGCAGCAGGGTGGAGAGCGCACCCTCGAGCCGCTCCTGCACGCTGATTCCGTTGGGTTGCACTTGCCATCCGTGATAGGCAGTGCCGTCGTAGGCGAGAGTGATGAAGTATCGCATACCGTCCTCCCCTATCTCACATAGACCTTAATGGCTCTCCCACCCCGACGTTGAATGTAAATGCCCCGATGGGTCGGCTTTTCTTGACCGAGGCAGGCACCGTCGAGCGTATAGAAGGTGGCATTCTCCATCTCGACATCAGCCACAGACGGAGCAAGGATGCCGGTGACATCTTGCGTAGCCATCAGCGTCAGGTACTTCACCTCCCAGGCCCAGCACTTCGACTCGGTGGCTCGATAGCGGAATGCCAGGCGTATCGTCTGGCCGGCGTAGTTCGTCAGGTCGAAGTCCTTCACGGCAAGGAACTTGGTGAAATTGCCCGAGACGGGGGCGGCGGGAAACTCGACATCCAATGCCTCCCAATTGGCTCTTTCGGGCACACCGTCGCAATCCGTACTCACCAGGAGCTCGAACATATCCCGCACATCGTTGCTGCCGTGGTATCCAGCAGCATGCTCGAAGCTGAGGCGCACATTCTTCATGCCTGCAAGGTCGATGGGCGGCGAGAGTAGCCAGTCGTCGGCCGTCTTGCCCTTACTGTACGCATTCGCCACCGCGCCGTAGGAACTGCTGGCCGCCCACATATCGCTGGGCGCTCCGGAACGAGTGACGCAGGAGAAGACGCCGAGGTCGGCCAGGAACGGCTCGCGCAGCAGTTCCACATCGTGTTCCACGACGTCTATTGCATTGCCATCTGCCGGAAAGGCATAGCCAATACTGTCGCCCCACACATATTCGGCCAGGTTCGGGAAGTCGATGTAGGGGTTGCGGTTGCCCTGTATGCGATAGACGGCTTCGTTGCGCTCTGCCTCGATTTCGTCGACCGGATCTTCGCGGCTCCACTTGAGCAGGAGCTTGTAGGCCCACGTCTGGAGTGTGGGCCACGTATTGTTGTCCAGCATGTCAAGTCCGTTGCTGGTCCACGTAAGGTCGCTATAGACCGTCACCATATAGAAGTAGTTGCGGGCAAAGTCGCCCTTCCACTCGTCGGCCGGTTCCCACAGTCGGGTCGTCTGCCCGTCCGAGGTATTTCCCACCCCCACTTTCGTACATCCGTTGCCGCCCGTATCCGACGTCACACTCCCCATCGCATAGTTGCTCTTCGAGGAGTTGATCTTTGACTCGCAAGGCATCAGGTTGTATAGATCTTTGTAGGCCTGATTCGTATTGCCGCCCCACCAGCTCTTGGGGAAGGAGTGCTCGATGTTCATCCCGCTCGGTGCACTGGCACTACTGGCCGATGCCGACGAGGAGAAATAGAACACCTCGTAGCTGTACCGGTCGCGCACCTGATTGTTCTCCATGCGGTCGGTCTGGTAGAATCCGCTCCAAGTGGAACTGGCACCGCCGCCGTAGGAGAGCACCTTGGCCTCGCCCACCACATTGCGCATGGCTTCCTTCAGCTGAGCGCCGCTAAGGCCGCGCGTCGTGGAATAATAGCCCTGAGGCACTCCCGCCAATGCCGTCAGCAGGCAGGAAAACATGAGGGACAGCATGGTTGTTCGCTTGGTATTCATCCGTTTCTCGCTTTTTTCTGCCACAAATTTACGACTTCTTGGCGAAACGAGGAAGCATTCGGCTGAAAAACTTGTATTGCCTTCCGTTGAAACACTTCGAAGGTGCGACAGGAACGCAGGCTGGGTCAGCCCCCCCTGCGACCTGTACAGACTCACCGCCTCAGACGGCACAGAGGAACAGGATGATGAGCTGCGCTGTAAGGATGCGCAGGAACATCGTCAGGGGATAGACCGTACTGTAGCCCACCGACGCGGCATCATTGTCGGCCGACTGGTTGACGAAGGCAAGGGAAGGCGCATTCGTAGTGCTGCCGGCCAGCAGTCCCACCAGTGTGAAATAATTGAGCCGATAGCGCAAGCGGGCCACAAGCCCCATTACGAGGACAGGAATGAACGTAATGAGGAAGCCGCACCACACATAGGTCAGCCCGTTATCCGTCAGTATCGTTTCGGCAAAGGTGGCACCTGCCTTGATGCCCACGCTGGCCAGGAAGAGTGCGAGGCCCACTTCGCGCAGCATCAGGTTGGCACTCGTCGTGGTGTAGGCCACCAGATGGGCTTTGTAACCAAAGCGCCCCACCAGAATGGCCACGATGAGCGGTCCGCCTGCCAAGCCGAGCCTCACGGGCGTCGGAACGCCAGGCAGAGCGATGGGCAATGCACCGAAGACGATGCCCACCAGAATGCCCACGAAGATGGCGGCCAGATTCGGGATGTCGAGGCTCTTCACCGAATTGCCCATCATGGCAGCTACGCGGTCCACAGCATCCTCGGGCCCGACGACGACAAGTTTGTCGCCCACCTGCATGCGCAGCTGTCGGTCGGCAAAGAGGTTCAGCCCTCCGCGCCGAATGCGGGTCACATTCACTCCATACACGCTGCTGAAGTGGAGCGAGCCGAACGTCTTTCCGTTCATACGAGGCTGTGTGACAAGGATTTCCTTGCTGGCAAAGGGTACATCCTGTTCGTTCCACTCGACGTGCTCCTCCGGACCGATGAATGCCCCGATGGCCTCGGCATCGTCCTCGGCACAGGTGATGTAGAGCTTGTCGTCGGGGTGGATGACGGTATCGCGGTTGGGGATGCTTACATGGCCACTCTGCAGGATGCGGCTGCACACAAAGTCGCGCCCCAGAAACTGCCGAATCTGCAGAATCGTCTTGCCCGACAGCGAGGGGTTCACCACCTTCAGCGTCATGCGGTGGGGCACGGCATGGGGATTTGCCGCCTGTTCATGCTCGATCTGCTCCTGTTCGCGGCGAAGGCTGATGCGGCAGAGGTAGCGGATAATCAGCATGGCCAGCATAACACCCAACACGCCAAGCGGATAGGCACAGGCATAGCCGCTGGCAATGGCTGGCGCACCATTGCCGAACACCTGGCTGCAAGCCTCAGTGGCTGCACCCAGCCCCGGTGTATTCGTCACCGCACCGCAGAGCACCCCGACCATCATGGCCAGGTTGGTGGAGTTGTCCTTTGTCGACATCCCGCCGTCGTAGAAGACAATATAGAAGAGCGCTATGCAGCAGATGATATTCAGCACAATGACACCGATCGCCAAGAGGTTCATGCGGATGCCGCCAGCCTTCAGGCTCTCGAAGAATCCCGGCCCCACCTGCAGGCCGATGCAATAGACAAAAAGTATGAGGCCGAGGTCCTGCACAAAGTTGAGTACGCTCATCGTACCGGTAAAGCCGAAGTGCCCGGCCACAATGCCTACAAAGAGCACAAACGTGACGCCCAGCGAGATGCCGCGCAACTTGAGGCGACCCAGCCCGATGCCCACCGAAATCACTGCAGCATACAGGAAAAGGATGTGCGCCACGCTGTCGGTCGAAGTAAAGAGAGAGAGCAACCAATCCATAAAAACAAGCTCCTTACATTTTTCGCCTGCAAAGGTACAAATAAGCGAGCGAAATACCAAATTCATTTGAGTATTTCCGAATGGGAATTCTCCGACGAAGGTCAAAGGCTGGAGTCTATTTCACCAGCACCTTGCGGCCCTGCCGGATATAGACACCACGCTGCGGATGGCTTACCCGCTGCCCCTGCAGGTTGTAGGTAGCGCCCTCTCGCACGATAGGTGCAGCGGCTGTCGGCGCTACGCCATCGGCCCTGAGGTCGTCGTAGGCCCGCTGCCAGTCGAATACGCGGTAGAAGTAGGGACGGTAGTAGTCGGCCGACCCCGTATCGTTGAAGTTCTTCCAGAAGTCGTCGGGGTCGCTGTTCGTCGAGAACACCAGTTCTCCCTCCCTCGACAAGGCCGGATGCAGGTTGACCATGTAGAGCCAATGGTAGTTCTGCGGCCCCAGCTTGTCCAGATGGTCGGGCAGGCGGAAGAGCAGTCTGCGCTCGCCGAACGGGCCGTACGGAGTTTTGGCGCGATAGATGAAGACGTCGGTGGAGAACACGGGTGCCTGCGAGGTCATGAAGTACCAGTCGCCATGTTTGAACACCCAGGGCAGCATGACGGCGTAGCCCTCCGAAGCCATGATGCCGGAACGCTTGCGCTCGTCCGCTGTGGGGTATTCGTCCTGCCAATGCCATTTGCCGCCCGCATCCTTGACATAGTACTGCCACTTGCTGTAGAGGTCGTGCGTCTCGGACCTTGCCACCACGGTGCCATTGTCCTCTACGGCATAGAGATAGGTGTGCCCGTCTTCTCCCTCGCACAGCGTTGAGCCGTAGGCACATTCGCCCACGAACTTCCCGGGCGTATGGCTCTCACGGTACAGATAGTCGCCTTCCTTGGGCAGATAGTCGGGGATCGAAGACACATAGTAGCCTGCAGGTTCATTGCCTTCGAGGCTGTATGTCGCCAGCGCCCCGTCAAGGTTTTTCAGTTCGGCCGACTCCACGCCGATCCATATCATCTGGAGCTTGCCGTTGCAGACAGTGCCGTCGCCCGACCAGTAGACCTTTCCCTGGTCGATGTCGCCGGCCGCAATCTCCTGCGCCGTCTTCTCCCCCTCCGGGTGACGGAGATGGGTGCGGGCATGGAAATACCTTTCTCGCGACGGCGACCGCCAGTTCACGTAATCGGCCAGCCATACGAGGTCCTGATCCGTTTCGCCCGGCACTCCGTCTCTTGCCTTCTGCACCATGATGCTGTTTCGCGGGAAACTGCAACTGCCTCTTGCCCTGGTCTTTGCATTGACCACTCCGTAGAAGCTGTCGTTGAACGTCCAGAACACATCGCCGTTGGGCAGCCCCACGGTGAGCACTCCGTCGCCGCCGTTCCAGCCTCTTGTGCGGGTGAAGAGCTTATTGTATTTCAAGTCCTTGAAGGCTCGGGTCGTGCCCGACGGGGAGGCGTTCGGCATCTCCTCCAGGTTCCACTCCTCGGGTGCCCGCCATTCCTCGGGTTCCTCCTCGTCCATCGTGCCGTCGGGGTTCGTGACCCGAATGCTTGTATCGGTCAGGAAGACGTTGCTGATGTGGTCGCCGGAAAAGGTGGCTACGCGAGTCGTCCAGTCGCGGTCCTCCGTGGCAAGGCTGCTGAGTTTCCCGTGATCGATCTGTCCGGCCACATAGTCCAGGTAGTAGGTGCCCGTATGGTCGCCCGAGGTCGTAATCTGATAGCTCACATAGATGCTGTCCACCCGCTTGTCGGGGTCCTCGCCGCTGAGCAGGGTCTTGAAGTCGGATGTAGTGGCGAACCCCAGCCAGGTATAGCCCTCTCGCGGATAGTCGCGGTTGAGCAGATTCGTGTAGGCCACGTTTCTCACCAGCGTGCGCTGGATGTCGTGGTTGTAATTGGGGTCGCCCGTGTCGGTCGTGGGCTTCACCACCTGCGTCATCACCATCTTGCCGTCCACCTGCCATCCCACCGGTACCCTTATCCCGAAGAGTCCATAGATATGGTAGGTGCCACCCGTCGTATTGCCGGTGGACTTCACCACCAGCTTGCCTGCGAACGACTCGCCCCTCACAACGCTGTGGGCCTGCTCCACGAAGGTAATCTTGTAGCATGACACACACAGGGCGACGGCAAGCACAACCAACGCCAGCGTTCTGGTCACACTCGCGCATCGTCCTGCTCCGGCATTTGCTTCCGTCCGATTGTCAATCCATTTCATTATCCTTAATCCTCCGAGAGGCTATTCCACTACCACCTTCTTGCCATCCTTGATATAGATACCCTTCTGGCTGGGCTTGCCTTGCAGCTTGCGGCCGTTGAGGTCGTAGAGGGAAGCCGAGCGGCCCATTGACCATTGCACATTTTCGATGGATGTCTCGTCGCCGCCGATGTTCAGCTTGAAGGCCTTGACGCTCGAACCGTCGGCCACCTCGAAGTATGCGCAGCAGGCACCGATGCTGGCTCCGTTCTGCGGGTAGTACAGCTTGTCGTCGCCGCCGAGGAAGAGGATGTTCTTGTTCTCAGCGTCGAAGCGCAGATAGTCGTCGGTGCCCTTGAAGGTCACCTTACCGTCGCGGGTTGCTACGTTGCGCATCGTCTGGTCGATGGTAACGCCGGTGAAGGCGGGAGCCACGATGTTGCCACCTGCAGCCCACTTAATAATATAAGGTGTGCCGGCGGTGATGCTGGTGGCTTCGGTGAAGGTCAGCGTCAGGGTGCCATTGGTGAGGTCCGACTGAGCGCCATCCAGCGCCATCAGCGTGCAACCTGCCAGCGGGCTGGCTGCAATCTGCGCGGTTGTCAGCGAGAAGGGCAGGCACAGGGTGTTCCACTTGTCGTCCTTGTAGAGGGTGCGGCCATCCAGGCTGGGGGTGGTCTCACAGCTGACGATGGCAGCGGCGGCGGGCATCGTGAAGGTGGCGTTGCCTTGGGCATCGGCGGGGTAGCGGTCGGTGTGGTCCTCGCCGTCGTTGTAGCTGACGATGTAGTCGGTGGCGTAGCTGATGCCGCCGGAGGTGCCGCTGGGCGCTCCGCTGATGGTGACGGTGGCGCCGCTGACATAGTAGGCGTTGCCGGCGATGTCTGCGCCGTCGGCGTAGGTGGCGTTGCCGGTGCCGGGCAGGGTGGCGGTGGCGGTGCGGACGGCAGCGATGCCGTCGGGCAGGGCGAGGGCGTAGAGGCCGCGGGCACCGTCGGTGTCGGTGGTGGCGTTGCTCCAGTCTAAGACGGTGACACCGATGTTTTTGGTGGCGGTGCCTACGGTGCAGTCGTAATAGTAGTTGTTCCACATGGTGGCGTTTTTCTCGCGGTATCCAGCTATCGCGCCGTTATATAATTGGACGACAGCGACGTGGGCACCTACGGCGAGGCAGTCCTGGCAGGTACCTACGTTATTCCCCACGATGCCGCCGTAAAGTTGGGATTGTACGCCAC
>JAILBW010000072.1 GCA_024680695.1 Bacteroidaceae bacterium | reverse complement strand
GACAACAGTACGACATGGAGTTCGAAACTCGCAACGACGTCACGGAGGATGAGTACATCGCGATGATCCATCACAAGACGTCCGTCCTGCTGGCCTGCGCCCTCAAGCTCGGAGCCATTCAGGCCGACGCCCCCGCAGCCGACCAAGATGCCCTCTACCGCTTTGGCGAGCAGCTCGGCCTCGCCTTTCAGCTTCAGGATGACTATCTGGATGTCTATGGCGACTTTGCCACATTCGGAAAGCGTCCGGGGGGTGACATCCTGTGCAACAAGAAGACTTTCATGCTTATAAACGCTTTGGCAAGGGCCACCTCGTCGCAGCATAACTGCCTGAAGCAATGGCTCGACGCTACGGACTACAAGCCTGAGGAGAAGATACGTGCCGTCACCGACCTGTACGACGAGATCGGCGTGGCCCCATTGGCGCGCGAGAAGATGAACGAATACTACAATCAAGCCGAGAAGGAACTGGCGAGCGTCGCCCTACCCGTTGCTCGCAAAGACGTACTCCTACGGTACGCCCGCAGTTTGATGAACCGGCAATCCTGACCCCTCCTGCCAGCCTCCTCTAAGTCTCCTCCTGCCAGCCTCCTCTAAATCTCCTCAGCATCCAGCTCCCTCTCCTTTAGGAGCAACGCGAGTAAGTGTTTGAGCGTTGGGGCAATCGCGCGTTATGCGTTCAAACGATTGGGGAACGAAGCGACGGAGGGAAGAAGCGACGGAGTCAGGCTGGGGAGAGGCTCTTGAACTCTTGAACTCTTGAACTCTTGTACATGACCGATACTCATAGCCATATCTACGGGCCGGAGTTTGCCGAAGACATCGATGCCGTCATAGCGCGCGCAAAAGCGGCCGGCCTGACGCGCATCCTGTTGCCGAACATCAATCGAGACTCCGTACGCCCCATGGTCGAACTATGTCAGGCCCATCCCGGCTACCTCTTTCCCATGATGGGACTTCATCCCGAGGATGTGGCAGCCGACTATGCCGAAGTGCTCAACGAAATGGAACAGTTGCTTCAGGCATCCGGCCACCTTTATATCGCGGTAGGCGAGGTCGGGCTCGACTTCTACTGGGACGCCACCTTTCGCGACGAGCAGATTCAGGCATTCCGTCGTCAGGTAGAGTGGGCTCTGAACTATCGTTTGCCTCTTGTGATTCATTGTCGTGCCGCCCATCGTGAAATGGTGGACATCCTACGCGAATATCGTGGAGAACCGCTTGCCGGCATCTTCCATTGCTTCGGCGGCACTTTGGATGAGGCCGAGGAGTTGCTCAGCTTCCCCGACTTCGTGCTCGGCATTGGCGGACTCGTCACCTTCCGCAAGTCCACCTTGCCCGACGTCTTGTCTCATGTTCCCTTGAGCCGAATCGTACTCGAAACGGATTCGCCCTATTTGACACCAACGCCCCATCGCGGACATCGAAACGAGAGTGCTTATATCATACACGCGCGCGACGCGCTCGCGAATATATATAATGTGTCGCCCGAGGAGGTAGAAACATGCACGGACGACGCAGTTCTGCGCATTTTCGGTCGTCTTCGGGCCTGAATAACGCGGAGAATATGAAAAAACACGCATTATTGCGAAAGTTTTTTGCCAAAGTTATGGCACTCTGCAAAAAAAAAGGTATTTTTGTAACCGAAAAGTGCCAAGAGGCCCCCTTTTGGGGGATTATTGTGACTGGAGAGATGCTCGAGTGGCTGAAGAGGCACGCCTGGAAAGCGTGTAACCGTCAAAAGCGGTTCCGGGGTTCGAATCCCCGTCTCTCCGCAGGAGAAAGAGGCGGATTCAAAGCTTTGAGTCGAAAGACGGAGTGCCGAATCCCCGTCTCTCCGCAGAAGAAAGAGGCGGATTCAAAGCTTCGAGCCGAAAGACGAAAGAACGGAGCGAGAAGATTCCCTCCATACAAGAATAAAAGAAATAACATAAATAACAATTAACCAATCTAAAAACTACAAACAATGAAAAAGTTATTTGCAATTGTTGCGATGGTTGCTGCTTGCTCTTTCTGGGCAACAACATCTGCAGTGGCACAGGAAGAGACTGAAGCCGTTGATGTGACTGCAGTCGAGGAGGCTGACTCCGCAGACATGGACACTTTGGCCGAGGCGGAAACCTTCGAACCAGCTCCCATCGTGGAGGAAGAGAACGAAGGTATCTTCAAGACTCTGAAGACAAAGTATATCGAGGGTGGTGCCGGCTTTATGTCCCTCGTAGCCATCGCCCTCGTGCTGGGTCTGGCATTCTGCATCGAGCGCGTTGTTTACCTGAGCCTCGCTCAGATCAACACCCGCAAGTTCACGGCCGAGCTCGCCGACTTGGTAGCTAAGGGCAAGGTGGCTGACGCAATCGAAAAGGCTAAGGGCACACGTGGCCCCGTGGCACAGGTCAGCCGGAAGGCTTTGGAGTGCCTCGACAGCGCAGACCGTAACGACATCGGCACAATCGAGCGTACCATCAACATGGAGGCTGAGGTGCAGGGTTCCTATCTCGAGGAGAACTGCTCTTGGATCACCCTCTTCATCGCCATGGCTCCCTCTCTGGGATTCTTGGGTACTGTGATCGGTATGGTGATGGCCTTCGATGACATCCAGCGTGCAGGCGATATCAGCCCGACCGTTGTGGCTGGCGGTATGAAGGTTGCCCTTATCACCACCATCTTCGGTATCATCGTTGCCCTGATCCTGCAGGTGTTCTACAACTACATCCTGTCGAAGGTTGAGGCGCTGACCAGTAACATGGAAGAGGCTGCACAGGACCTGCTGGTTATGTGTGTGAAGTCTGACAAGTGCAAGAAGTAAGAATAATAACCGGTCAAAAACCAAAAACGAGAGAAATATGAAAGTTGAGAAAGTTTCCAAAATGGCGCTGTACATCTGCGTCGGAATTATCTTAGTCTGTTTCGCCTTGTTCTTGACGGTTGGCTATGATAATCCCGTAGGGACATACAACGAGCCTAAGCTGACGGATGTCATCATGTGGCTGATGTATGTTATGGCAGTTGCTACTGCGTTGCTGACAATCTGGAGCGTCATCACAGGCGTGCAGAACAGCAAGGGAGTGGATGCTGCGGCTACGACAGGTGTGCCCGGAGGCAAGATCGCCTTATGCACTATTTTGCTCCTCATTGCTGCCTTCGTTATCGGTTTCGTCCTCGGAATGGGCGAGACGGACTTTACGGCAACTGACGGTACCGTAACTACCGCACCTTGGGTAACCGTCGTGGATGCCTTCTGCGTGGCTATCGGTATTATGTTCGTCGCAGCTGCCCTCGCTGTAGGTGTCAGTATGACGGGCGTCCTCACCAAGAGCGCAAGCAAGTAATAAGTATAAGGAGAGAGTAAGTCCGAACTTATAAAACGTTAGAAGTTATGGCAAAGAAGAAAAAGAAAGTACCAGGGTTGAACTCCAGTTCGACTGCGGACATCTCTTTCATCCTGCTTATCTTCTTCCTGATTACGACCTCTATGGATACGGACATGGGTCTGGCTCGACGCCTGCCCCGTCCGCCCGAAGAGAATCAGGAGGACCAGATAATGGATATCAAAGCCCGCAATATTCTCTATGTGCGCATGAACGCAGCCGGCGAACTCTGGATTCAGGACGAAGCCGAGGGCGGAGGTACTGTGGATATCAGCGCATTGAAAACCAAAGTCCTGCGTAATCGTGTGAAGGCATTCGTGAAGAACGAGCAGAACTCGAGCAAACTGCCCGAGAAGCATGTGAAGAACATCGACCTGCTGGGACAATGCTTCGTGACGGACAAGCATGTCGTGTCCGTTCAGACCGACCGTGGCACGCCCTACGACACCTACTTCCAGGTGCAGAACGAGCTGGTGGCTGCGTATAACGAACTGCGCAACGAGCTTTCCAAGCAGAAATTCGGTCGCGAGTACCAGTATCTGAAGGATGAAGAGAAGGCCGCCATTCGTGCCTACTATCCCCAGAACATCTCCGAAGCAGAACCTAAAAAGTATGGAGGATCCTAACTATGTTTAAGAAGAAGACAAAGCGCGAGATGCCAGAGATGAACACTTCGTCTCTGCCCGACTTGATATTTACGATCCTCTTCTTCTTCATGATGGTGACCACGATGCGTGAGGTCACCCTGAAGGTGAAGTTCACGGTACCGCAGGGTACCGAGCTCGAGAAGCTGGAGAAGAAATCAGTCGTATCGTACATCTACGTGGGTCCTCCCACCGACCAGTTGCGTGCCCAGATGGGTAGCGGAACCCGTATTCAGCTCAACGACCGCTATGCCGAACCTCGCGAGGTGATGGATTTCGTAGCCGCCGAGCGTCAGGGAATGACCAACCAGGCTGAGCAGATCATGTCCATTAAGGCTGACCAGCACACGCAAATGGGTATCATTACCGATATCAAGGAGGTGCTGCGAAAGTCATGGGCTCTGCGCCTCAACTACTCAGCTACGCATCGCAATTAAAGGGATTCTCCCCTTGGCTTTAATAAAGGAGGTGGTTTGCATGTCGCGAGCCACCTCTTTTTGTTGCCTTCGCTCGCCTGTTGCACTTGGTAAAGGCACTCAGTTTGTCAGGAGAGGGAGGCAACCCCACCTTTCGAACTTTTTCTAATAGAGTTGGGAGTCAATCCCACCTTCCGGACTATCTCTAATAGAGTTGGGAGGTAATTCCATCTTTCGGACTTTCTCTGATAGAGTGGGAAAGTGGGCTTTACGGCGAAGAACAGGCTCGGCAATTGCTAACTCCTAAACGCGCAACTGGTACAATCTGTTCGAGCCGAACAATCCACACCTAAAGAATAAGCCAAAGCATTTTTCTGCTTTTTGTTCGCTTCTTTGTTCCTTTCCTCTAAGGAAAAATGAAATTTCTTCATCCGACTGGCTTATATATAGCGATTTTTATGTAAATTTGTATGCGTAAAACCATCGTTATGTTATGACAAACACACACATCGACTCATTGGACCTGAAGATTCTGGCAATGATTTCGGACAACGCGCGTGTGCCTTTTCTTGAGGTTGCCCGTGCATGTAACGTTTCGGGTGCAGCCATACACCAACGTGTCCAGAGGCTCATGCAGCAAGGCATCATCAAGGGCTCGCAGTTTGTGCTCGATCCCGAAGCGATCGGCTACGAAACGTGCGCATTCGTGAAGCTTTACCTGAAGGACCCCTCTCAGTTTGACCATGTGCTGGAGGCCCTCCGGCAGATTCCCGAGGTGGTGGAGTGCCACTATACCACGGGTGGCTTCGACATCTTCATTAAGATTTATGCGCACAACAACCACCACTTGCTCAGCATCATCCACGACAAGTTGCAACCACTTGGGCTCCAACGTAGCGATACGATTATCTCGTTCCGCGAGGCCATCAAGCGTCAGTTGCCTGTACCCCAAAACTGTTCTGAAGAATGATTTCCATTATTGCCGCGGTGGCGCGTGACGGAGCCATTGGCTTTCACAATAAGCTCATCTACTGGCTGCCCGACGACCTGCGCCGCTTCAAGTCGCTGACCACGGGGCACACCATCGTCATGGGGCGGCGTACCTTCGAGTCTCTGCCCAAGGGGGCCCTGCCTAATCGGCGCAACATCGTACTCTCCCGCAGCAACCGCGTCTTCGAGGGTGCCGAGGTCTTTCCCACTCTCGACGATGCCCTTCGTGCTACGGCTGCCGACGACGAGGTCTTCATTATCGGCGGAGCCAGCCTCTATGCACAGGCGCTTCCCGTAGCCGACCGCCTTTGCTTGACCGAGATCGACGATACTCCCTCCCAGGCCGATGCTTTTTTCCCTACGTTCTCTGCTGACGAGTGGGAGGTCGCTTTCTCGGAACGTCACGAGGCCGACGAGCGGCATGCCCATCCTTTCCGCTTCGTCGATTACGTCCGAAAGCCCGTTCCCAGTCCTTCCCCGGAGAGTGAGGATACGCCGAATCAGGACTCAGGCCGATAGTTAATTAATCCATTATCACGACATTACTAGAATGAAACAATATCAGGAACTTTTGCAACGCATCCTTACGGAGGGCACGAAGAAGACCGACCGTACGGGTACCGGCACGCTCAGCGTCTTCGGCCATCAGATGCGCTTCGACCTTTCACAAGGCTTTCCCTTGCTCACCACGAAGAAACTCCACCTGAAGTCCATCATCTACGAACTGCTGTGGTTCCTTCGCGGCGACACCAACGTGCGCTATCTGCAGGAACATGGTGTGAGCATTTGGGATGAGTGGGCCGACCCCGAGACGGGCGACCTCGGTCCCGTTTATGGGCATCAATGGCGTTCGTGGCCCGACAATCGCGGCGGCTCTATCGACCAGATTTCTCAGGTCGTGGAACTCATAAAGCACCATCCCGACTCACGCCGCATGATGGTATCTGCCTGGAATCCAGCTGAGGTGGAGCAGATGGCGCTCCCTCCCTGCCATTGCCTCTTCCAGTTCTACGTGGCCGACGGGCGTCTCTCCCTGCAGCTCTATCAACGAAGTGCCGACACGTTCCTCGGCGTTCCCTTCAACATTGCCTCCTATGCATTGCTCTGCATGATGATGGCGCAGGTGTGCGGATTGTGTCCTGGCGATTTCATTCATACGACCGGCGACACGCATCTCTATCTGAATCATCTCGATCAGGCCCGCCTCCAGCTCACTCGCGAGCCGCGTCCCTTGCCGCGCATGATTATCAATCCCGACGTGCACGACATCTTCTTGTTCCAGTACGAAGACTTCCGGCTCGAGGGCTACGACCCTTGGCCGCATATCAAGGCCGACGTGAGTGTCTGAGACGATGCTTTTGCCCGACGACTTCCTCGACCTGATGCGCCGGCAATGGGGCGAAGCCCGTGCCGAGTCGCTCCTTCAGGCACTCAGTCTCAGCTCTCCCGTGGTGTCGCTACGGCTCAATCCGGCCAAGCTGTCGTGGCGTCCTGCGCTTACGCCTGTGCCCTGGTGCCCCGATGGCTATTATCTCTCCGAGCGGCCTCCGTTCACCTTCGACCCCTTGCTCCATGCCGGAGCCTATTACGTGCAGGATGCGTCGTCGATGTTTCTGGCTCAGGCAGTTAGCCAATATGTGTCGGCACCCTGCGTGGCACTCGACCTTTGTGCGGCCCCGGGTGGAAAGAGCACGCTCCTTCGCTCCCTCTTGCCCGAGGGTTCGTTGCTCGTGAGTAATGAGCCTATACCCAAGCGGGCACAGATTCTTGCCGAGAATATGACTAAGTGGGGCCACCCCGCTACGGTCGTCACTCAGAACTATCCTGCTGACTTCGCGCCACTTCGCCATACGTTCGACCTCATCGTGGCCGATGTTCCCTGCTCGGGCGAGGGAATGTTCCGTAAGGATGAGGAGGCCGTCGCGGAGTGGAGCATGCAGAATGTCCGTATGTGTCAGGAACGGCAACGTGGCATCATCGCCGACGTGTGGCCGTCGCTGAAGCCCGGCGGACTGCTGGTTTACAGCACTTGCACCTTCAACCACATGGAGAATGAGGACAATGTCGAGTGGATTGCCTCCTCGCTCGATGCCGAGGTGTTGCCTATCTCCGTGGATGCGTCGTGGGGAGTAGTCGGGACATACCATTTCTTGCCTGGCGAGGTGCGTGGCGAGGGACAATTCATGGCTGTCTTGAGAAAGAAAAATACTGAGGCAAGTGCGGCGCAAAACTACAGCAAGCAAAATAAAAAACTACAGCAAGCGCGGAGCAAAACTACAGCAAGTCTTCGCGATTGGCTCGCGGGGCAGTTCGAGTTCATTGCCGATGGCGATGTGTGCATCGCGCTTCCCGGCGCCCACGCCTCTTTGTGTGCAGACACTCTCAGCTCGCTCCACATCCTCATGCAAGGCGTGCAGGTGGCTACGATGAAGGGACACGACTGGCAGCCCTCCCATGCGCTCGCCATGAGCCAGGCCTACGTTCGCGGCAGCTTCCCCGAGGCAGCGCTCGACTATGACACGGCGCTGGCCTACCTGCGGCGCGAGACAATTCAAGTCGATGCTCCCCGCGGCTACGTCCTCGTCACGTTCCGCGGCCTCCCGTTGGGCTTCGTGAAGAATCTGGGCAGCCGAGCCAACAACCTCTATCCGCAGGAATGGCGCATCCGTTCCACCCATGCCCAGACGTTCACGCTGGCTGGGGAGGGGGAAGAGTGAAGAAAGAATAATAATGGAGCTCAGCCTTTTTCTTTGCATACGGAATTGACGGGTTAGACGGATAACTCGCTGCGATTGAGAACAAAAACCTATGCGAAGGGTGGCTACAGGTCGGCAAGATCGAGCTGGAAGATTACGTTTGCGAAATTCAGCCCGATGAGTGTGTTCCCTATCACCTCCGTCTGCATTAGTGGTTGCGTCAGCTTCAGCCGAGGCGTGCCGTCGTCCTCCACAATCCAATAATTATAACCATTTCGGACGGAGAGCAATCCGTATGGCAATTCCCTGTCGATGAGAAAAATCCTCGCCTTCTCCTGCTTCCCCAGATCGTTCAGCAGAAGTGTCTTTGGCGTGAAGCTCTTCTCGTCGTCGTTCAGCACAAAACACGCAACTGGTACGTCCTCATCCTCGTCGTTGCTGCTGGCCTTTAGCTTTTCCATCAGCAATTCCTCGCCCGTCTGGCAACTGAAAAGTGCGCGGTAAGGTTTGGAGTCGTGCACGAGCTTCTGTGTCTCTGTCATTCCTGTGCCCAGATTTTCGAAGACCAGCGTGTCACCTGCGACAGATAGGTGCGACATTGATGCACGCTTCGGCAGTTTCTGTTTCCACACCACCTCCAGTTGTCGGTTCAGCCGCCACAGGTTCGACCTGTCGGCAAAGTAAATGCAGTTGTCCTCAACCAGAAGATTCGAGTTGAGTCGCCCGTGCGCATTCTTCTTTGTGGCTTGAGGAATGGTTACAAAACCAGTTCCCGTCAGGAACAGCATGGCTGTGCCCAGGATGGTGCCTCCCACCGCTACCGCTGCTGCTGCACCGCCTCCCTGTATGCCCAACATGTTGCCGTTGTTGATGTCGAGTGTCTTCATCATGCCGCTGTGGGGTTGCAGCAGGCACAGTTGTCCGGCCACGATGAGCAGTCTATCGTCATCGGTGGACATTACCTCGCCCCATCCACTATTCTGCGGCAATGTGCCCGTCCAAACTTCCTGCCCGTCGCGCAAATTGATGCCAATCAGTTTATTGGAGTTTGCCTTCGGATACCCCATCACGATATTGCTGCGCGTATCAGCATGGATGGGGATGAACTTCTTTATCTGCCACGCCATATTGCCCTCGTCGTCCAGCAGCGAGGTTTCCTTGCCGCTTTGCACCACGATTCCCTGAGCCGTGCACAGATAGGAATCCTCGTTGAAGTCCATCTCCATCATCCATATCATTCGCTGTCTCAATACGTCGTAGAGCCCCAGGTCTTGGGACAATGGTGGTTGTGTCTCCACAAATTTCACGCAGAGTTGTGGCTTCCCTGGCACGAGGTCGAAACGCTCAATCCGTTTGCCGAAGAAATGCTTCCTGACGGTAACCTGTGTGCCGTCGGGCCGTATGCCGATGTTGATGGAATCGCTTGTCGCATGAGCCGCTGTACTCATCACGAGCAGGCATAACCAAAAGGCTTTTCTCATTGCTTGTTTGTAATAGCTTTTTCTCATCGCTTGTTTGTAATAGCTTTTTCTCATTGCTTGTTTGTAATGCTCAGTTGCTTCAGGGCTCTCTCCATGCGGCTCGACAGTACGGTGCCCAGCGCGACACGCCCTTCGGGGTCAATCAGGTAGAGCGACGGAATCCAGCGGATGCCGAAGGCTTTGGCTGTTTCCGAATCACGCATGCGCCGCAGCTCGCTCACCTGAGGGTAGGGGAGTGCGTATTTCTCCACAGCCGCCTTCCACGCCTCTGCATCGTCGTCGAAGGATACGCCCACGAAGGCAATCCCCTGGGTGGAGTATGTCTCGTAGAGGCGCAGTATCGTGGGGATGTCGGCCCGGCAGTCGGGACACCACGAAGCCCAGAAGTCTAGTACGACCCATCGTCCGCGCAGGTCGCTCAGATGTAATGTGTTACCACTCAGCGCGGGTAGCGTCATGTCGGGTGCCACGCTCCCTGCGGGCAGCAACTCGGTGGCATACTGGAGGTCGAGCGAATCCTCGGGCAGGGTGTCCAACTGGAGTTCGAAGCGGTCTTCGGCCGTCCCTTGCCCCTTGCCTCCGCAGCATGTCAGCGACAGCGTGGCGGCTATCGGCAGAATGAGTAAAAGAATTTTTTTCATTGTCTTAGGTTTGGTCGGCTCAGTTTATTATTGTTTGCAGAATCTCTTTATGTGGCGGAACAAGGTCGTCCAAACCTCGTCGCCGTCCGCAGCCATCTTTTCGGGATGGAACTGCACGCCGGCGATGGGCAGGCTGTCACACTCGAAGGCCTCCACGACGCCATCCGTGGCTCGGGCGCTGATGCGTAAGCCGCGGCCGGGACGCTTCACGGCCTGATGATGGAAGCTGTTCACGCCCATCGTGTCCTGCCCCATGATGCCATACAGGCGCGACGACTTCTCGACCACGATGCGGTGGGCGGGATTCTGTGCGTTACCTCCGGCGCGGTGGTGCAGGCTCGTGTCGGGATATTCGCTGGGCAAGTCCTGATAGAGCGTACCGCCCAGGAAGACGTTCAGCATCTGCATGCCACGACAGATGCCCAGTATGGGCTTGCGCTGGCTGACGGCTTCCTGCAGGATGCGGAACTCGAATGCGTCGCGCGACTCGTTCACTTCGCCCAGTTGCGGCGAGGGTTCCTCACCATAGCGTGCGGGCGACACATCCTCGCCTCCGGGCAGAATCAGCATGTCCACCCGCTTCAGGGCTTCTTTCAGCCGCTCTTCGTCCTCGATGTCGGGAATGATTACGGGCACATGGCCTCCGCGGATGAGTGCTTCGGCGTAGCTGCGTCCCACGTTCACGTTGCCTCCGCTCCTCACCTCGGCGATGCCCACCACCAACTTCTTTTCCGTACAGGCGGCGCACAATATGGCAACCAGCAGTATGCCGGACAGCCTCATTAGGATGTTTCTTCTCATAGTTCTCTCGGGTGTTACAATAAATTAATAGAATTCAGGTGGATTATCTTTGTCTAAGCATAGTTCAAAGCTAATTTTCAGAACCCACCTTGACCAATGAACTTCTTGCCGCCGCGGATATAGACGCCCTTCGGCAGGTTTCTCAACTCTTGAGGCGAAATCCTACGGCCTTGCAGGTCGTACATCGCATCGTCGTGCTGCATGGAGAATGGCGAGTTGTGGACCGTCTCGATGCCGTTGATGATGTCCTCATGCTCTTCGAGGTCGCCCACCAACGTGCCATATTGTGCCCAGCTGGACTTCTGGTAAGCCGACAGCGACTTGGCATAGACATGTATCACGGGTTTGCTGGTGAAGATGTACGGGCCGAGGGTGGGTGGCGTCGTAGCCTTGACATAGACGTCGTGGACCGACGAGTTGTAGAAGACGCCCTGTGCGATGCTCTTGAGCCGGGAACCGAGCACTACGATGCCAAGCTGGCCGCAGTCGCCGAACGACTCCAGTCCGATCGAAGTAACGTAGTCCGGGACGCGCAATTCGCGGATGCCAGACTTCGTGAAGGCGTGGTCGGCAATCGACGTGACGGTCGAGGGCAGGTCGATGTGGATGAGGTTGGTACATTGGTAGAAGGCGTGACTGCTGATGGCATTCGCGCTGGTTCGATAGCTCTCGTAGTAGGCCACTCCGCCCGATATGACGCGGGCATCGCTGAGGTCGAGCGACATGAGGTTGCCCTCGTTGATAAGCTGACGTATGTACTTGATATCCGTACCGTTGATTCTGCCGCTCACCTTGGCTTTCAGCACCTGGGCCGAGAGCGAGTCGGCGAGGGCACCGCCCTGAGGCATGTTTACCATCTGGAATCCATCGCCGGCCTTCGTCGTTTCGTGCAGCGTGCCGTCGGCATCCACGCTGTAGATGGTGAAGTCGTCGCCTGCGCTGGTGGGTACCGAGAAGGTCAGGGCATTCGAGGCCGTAATCATCTTCCCGTTTGCGTCGAGCACCAGGAAGCCCACGCCGCCCGAGCCGGACATGGCGTAGAGCGAGTCCACCTGCAGGTAGGTGTAGCTCGACGGCTCGCACTTGCCGGGACGATAGGTGGTGAACTGGCCCAGGTTGCCGCACTTGCCTACGCGGTCCGAGTTGCGACGCTTCTCTCCCGCCGTGGTCAGGAATCCTCGTGTCAGTACATAGTCTACACGGTCCTCGATGAAGAGGAGGGTGCGGTTCTTCGGGTACCTTGCGATTTCAGCCATCGTGCGGTTGATGTCGGTCTGCGTCACCGTCATGGTGTGTGGGCCGTAGTCGTTCACCGTGAGGTTCTTTACTGGCTCGAAGAATCCCCAGGCCGTGAAGAAGTCGGTCAGGTCCTCCTGTGCCAGCGCACACACTTTGCGCACGAACTTCAGGCAGGTGTTCTTCGTGTCGGAATAGCGGGTCCCCAGCGGGTCGCGGCGCAGTTCGCGGAACAGCTCGGGATAGAACGAAGTGTTCTTCCCGGCCTGATGGAAGTAGAGGTAGAGTTGATAGTACATTCGCATCTGGCTGTCCAGGCTGCGGGTGTAGAACGGTTCGTGGCGTGCGTGCTCCTGCATCACGACGGAGAGTGGCGACCCCTCCGAGGTGACCAGTCCGTCCAGGTAGCGGATGACGTTCGAGAAGAGGTTGTTCGACACCTCGGTGCCTCCCTCCAGGCTGATGACTCCCTGATTGTTGTGCCCGCATTCGTGGGCGGCACACCAGTCGTCGAGGTCGGCGCGGGTTACGCAGAACGCGGACGAGATGCAGCCTTCCGAGTTGTAGGAGGTGCGGTAGGCCGACGAGTTGGCCCATCCGGCATCGGCCTCCACGCCCTGGATGGCGAAGTTCGGATTGTTGTAGTAGAGGGGGAAGATGGCCTCGCCGCCCGTTAGGTGGAAGGGAGCCACGGCGCGACGGCCCGAAGCCACGGACTCGCAGAAGCCCATCAGCTCCTTCTCCCATACGGTCAGGCTGTCGAACCAGCAGATGCTCTTGTCGATGCTCTTTGGCCACACCGACTTGTAGGTGGCGGTATCGAAGTTGAAGAGTGACTGTCCGCCGCGGATGGTGAAGCACTTGTGGGTGGCTGCCTTCAGCAGGGCCTGGTAGTCGCGGTCGCTATGGCGTGCGACGTCGTAGTAGCCGTTCACCGTGCCGCCCTCGATGTGAATCTTGATGGGAGGCCACTGGTCGAGCGTCTTGGCCATCGACTTCGTGTCGGCGGTGTAGAGGATGTAGTAGAGTGCATCCTTCTGTCCCGTCACGATGTTGCATCCCTTTGTCAGCTTCGTGCCTACCTTGGCGCTCGTCAGCACGTTGTTCCCTTCGCAGCCTGCGATGTAGAGTGTGGCATCGGCCGGTATGTCGTCGTCCACGAAGATGTAGAGCGGGTCGGTGCTTTCCGAGTAGATGCCGGTGGGGTTGCCCATGTACGAACCGCCGGTGCTCTTGAGCAGGTTGTTCCAGTAGCTGGCGTCGCTGTAGGCATTGTAGCTGTGAATGCGGAAGTCCTGCTCGTAGGCTGCCCATTGCTGTTTTTTCAGCTTCAGAGCGATGGGTATCATGAAGTCGGGCATCCCGGCCCCGGTCATTGCTGTGGTCAGTGCTTCGTCGGTCATGGCTTGGTATTCGGCCTTCAGCGTCGTGCAGGCCGCATCCTCGAAGAAGGTTTCCCTCAGCGAGTTTACGGCGCCGCTCCCATCGTCCTCCTTCGGATAGACGTTTTCCAGTTTGCCCATGATGCTGCCGTACTGTGCCCAGTCGGAATCCTTGTAGTCGTTCAGCACATCCGAATAGACGCGTATCGTCGGGCGTGCGGTGAAGATGTATGGCCCGAGGGCGGGCGGTGTCGTAGGTTTCACGTAGGCCATCGATACCGACGAGTTGTAGAAACAGCCCTGCTCGATTTGCTTCACATGGCTGCCGATGATGACGGTCGATAGTGCGCTGCAGTCCGAGAATGCGCCATATCCCAGCCGTGTCACGTTGCCGGGGATGTCAGCCTTTGTCAGCGACGTATATTGGAAGGCGCGTTCCAGAATGGCGTGCACGGAGGTGGGCAATGCGATGGTTCGCAGTTTGTTGCACCTCACAAACATGTATTCGCCGATGACGTCGGCCGACGTCTTGTAGTTCTCGTAGTAGGCTTCGCCGCCTGCCACTATCTTCACCTCCGAGATGTCGAGTGTGGCGAGCGTTCCCGTGGTCATCTGCTCGCGCAGGAACTTCACGTCTGTGCCGTTGATCGAACCGGTGACTTTCAGTTCCTTGCCAACGCTTGTTACCAGCGACGAGAGGGTTCCCGCCTGCTCTACATGCACCTCGGTGGCAGCCATTGCCTTGATGGTGCCGCAGCAGGCAACGATTGCCATTGCTGCTGCTCTGAGAAATAGTGAAATGCGTTTCATCTCCGTATTTTATATTCCTCCGCTTTCGGTCTTTCCTTGTATCTTTGCGAAGGTCGGTTGCAGCAGGTAGCGACCGCCGTTGTCCTCTTTGCGTGCCTCTTCGGCCAGTTGCCCGATGGGGCTCTCCTTGCTACGTCCCACATCGACTATCAGTCCGCGTTGCATGTCGGGGAATGCCGTCAGCATGGCCACGTCGCCGTTGCTGTCGCCACCCACTAGGATGGGGTCGCGGCCGTCGTAGTAGGGAGCGATGTATGCCTTTATGCAATCCACTTTTCCCGTGAACATCGGTTGCTGGTAGGTGGGGTCGTATTCGGTGCAGACGGTGTCGGCCTCGACGAAGCGCAAGCCGAACACCCGCTCGGGCGGCAGGCCCAGTCCGCGCAGCGAGTCGCAGGCCAGCCCCTCCACGATCAGTTCCAGCGAGGCTGAGCAAACGTAGGCGTCGATGTCGTTCGCAGCCAGTGTGCGATACAGGTCGCGCGTCTCCTGCGGCAGGAAGATGCCTTTCTCCACCGTGCCGCCCCATCGGCCGTCGGGCGACCGCCATTCCTCGACGCACAGCTTGTCCTCTCCCATCTGGTCGTCAATCGCATCGCTGATGACGTCTTTCGCCTCCTCCTCTGTGAATCCGTTCAGCAGTCCCGGCATCCACGCATACAATACTTCCTTGGGGAACGTCTGGTCCAGCGCCTCGAGGAATGAGATAAAGCGTGCGCGATAATCCAGGTAGGTCTCCGTCTGCCTCACCTCGTCCATGCTTTGTCCTGCGTCGAGCATTGCCTTCATTTCCTCGTATTCCTTTTTCAGCGCCTGTCCCATCTCGGCAGACGAGATGTCGAGGTCCTTCAGTTGCTCGTCCACCTCCGATATGCCGTTGAGGAAATCGCTGCGCACGGCATCGTCGAATCGCAGGTTCTCAATCTGGTAGATCATCACGGCGTTTGAAATGTCGTGCGTGATGGTCGTCTTGTCGAAGTCGAATACTGCATAGTTCCCCTTGTCTGCGTTTTCAGCTATCAGCGTGTTCAGTGCCTGATACACATTCTCGTTCCATCCGTCCTTGTCAAGGACTTGGTCTTCAGAGACTTGTTTTGCACGACTGCATGCGTTTGCGGCCATCAGTACGACGATTGTCGCTGCGGATACTGCGCATCGCTCGAATAACAACTTTCTCATAATCTATGTCTTTTTTTAGTTCTTTTGTTGCAATTACGAAGCAAAGATACGAATAAGCGAGCGAAAAGCCAAAACTTTTGTCCTCAAATTCATAGGCGGAAAAAGCGGATTGCCCGTAAAGACAAGAAAAAAGGGGCGCCAGCCTCTTGCAAGACTGGCGTCCCTCGTTGTTCGGATTTCCGTGCGGAAGATGCATCAGGAGACGGCGATGCACCGTGTGTTCTTTTGTTTCTCTTCCTTTGTCTGCTTGGGCAGCGTGACGGTCAGTATGCCGTCCTCCACCTTGGCCGAAATATTCTCGCGTTCCACATCGTCGGGCAGTGTGTAGCACTGTTCGTAGTTGCTGTAGGAGAACTCGCGACGCACATAGTGCTGCTTCTTGTTTTCCTCCTTGTGTTCCATCTTGTTCTCGATGGCAATGCAGAGATCGCCGTCGGGCGTGATGCTCACTCGGCAGTACTCCTTCTTGATGCCTGGTGCTGCCATCTCCATCGTGTAGGCATTCTCATCTTCCATGACATTCACTGCAGGTGCTGTACTGTTGGCACGAGGCATGAAGTCTGTGTTCAGAAAATCGTTAAACACTGTCGGAATCCAACTGTTTTTAAACATTACTGGTAACATAATCACTACCTCCTATTTTTAATTGGTTAAACATTTTCTTTTTTCGGCCTTTGTTTCTGCTCGCGATTGCTCAATCTCGTTGGGCTTTCCGCTCGCTTCCTCGCGGCCTTCACCCCATATATTTACAAAGTGCGTGCCAAGTCAGGATGTGGACACTTTGTCACGACAAAAGTGGACAATCTGTCCATTTGGGTGCCCCGTTTGCACTACTCTGACCTTCGGTCAAGGATTCTTCGCACTAAAGGCGAAGCGTCACTTCTTCGAAGGTGTCGAGCGGGCTGCACTCGGAAATGCCCAAAGAAAACGTCTGTTTTCTTTTGTCATTCCACTCGTTTGCACTATCTTTGCAGGGAATTGTATTGCAGAAGGATGAAGGTAACGATTCTACAACAGAATATAGCGTGGATGGATGCAGCAGCCAACCGCCAACACTTCGAGGCGGCAATGCTTGCGTCACCGCTTGGGAGCGACCTCTATGTGCTACCCGAGATGTGGAACACAGGCTTTGTGGCCGACCCCTCGCAGGTGGCTGAGACGGACGATGGCGAATCGGTGGGTTGGATGCTGAACATGGCGCGTAGGCTGGATGCAGCGGTGGCAGGCAGCGTGGCAGTCAGGGTGGGCGAAGGCGACTATCGCAACCGCTTCTTCTTTGCCACTCCCGATGGCCTTGCAGGACACTACGACAAGCACCACCTCTTCTCCTATGGGGGTGAGAACCACTGCTATACGGTGGGCAACGAACGTGTCGTGGTCGCTTGGCGGGGCGTCAGGTTCCTCCTGCTGGTGTGCTACGACCTGCGTTTCCCCATCTGGTCGCGGAACGCCGACGACTACGATGCCATCCTCTACGTGGCCAACTGGCCCACGGCCCGCGACTTGGCTTGGCGCACATTGCTGCGAGCCCGAGCCATCGAGAACCAATGCTATGTGGTGGGAGTGAACCGAGTGGGCAACGATCCTTCGTGCAGTTATCAAGGTTGCTCTGCCATTGTGGGCCCGTACGGCGAGGCTGAGGAGTGTCCTGCAGGGATTGAAACGACGCTTACGGGTACCATCGACATACCCTTCCTCCGTCATTTCCGCGAGAAGTTCCCCGTCTTGGCCGAGAGGGATTGGTAAAGTTTTGAAAAGGTTAAAGGTTAAAGACGGGCCTCACTCGGATTCTCTCTCCTTGGGGGGAAGTCTCCTCCTTTAGGAGGAGATTTAGAGGAGGCCCTCTCTTGCGCAAGCATTGGCCATTACTTGCGGTAGTTTTTGAAAAGACTTGCGGAAGTTCCGTGCGTCGCCTCCCTTGGCCTTCGTTCGGGTCTCGCCGGTCCTCGCCCCTGTCCTCCCTTTTTTTAGAAAGATGCGACAAAAGAAAGCCCCGAGGGGGCGGTGGGATGCTCAATTCGTTCTGTACCAGTATGTTTGCATCTCTGCCGCCCCGTCAGGGCTGTGTCTCCTGTTGTGTGCTGGTAGCAGGGGCGCTGCCCTGCCTGTGTTCTGTCGCACCTTCGGCGCTTCTTTCCCGCCCGGTAATAATGCTAAAGAATCATTGCTGTACGGGGAATGTGCTTCCACTTGCACTTTCGGCGCCCTTTCTCGGCCAGTAATAATTTACTTTTTGTACTTGAACGAGTCGGGGTAGCGGAGGTCGAGGGTGATCTCGCCGCCGAAGTGGCGCACCCATGAGTGGAAGCCTGCTTCGCCCTCCTTGAGCTCGATGATGCGTGCGCCGTTGGGCTTCAGATGGTTGTACACCGTGTCGCATCCGCTGAAACGGCCGTAGATGAAGAACATGCCGCGCCACTGCATGGAGTAGTCGTTGTCGTGGTCGTGGCCGCAGATGATGGCCTGTACGTCCTTCTGCTCCTTCATGGCGACGAAGAGGCCCGAGTTGACGTTCGACGGGCTGGGGTCCTCGCCCATGTTGCCCTTCATGTCGCGATGAGTGTCGTAGCGCAGGGCGTAGGTAAACTCCTGCAGGGGGATGTGGAAGAAGGCCAGCGAGGGCAGGGGAGTGCCGCCGTTCTGTTCGCGCAGGGCGGTGCTCTGCCGGCGATACCAGTCGATCTGGTCGAAGTGGATGTAGTCGTAGCCCTTCATGTCAGGGTCGTCGATGCTGTCGCCCGAGTCGAAGAGGTAGAAGGCCCACTTGGGCTTGCCGTCGGAGCCGGAGAGCAGGATGAGGTCGTTGGTGTCGCCGTAGATGCCTTCGATGCCCTGATTGATGTTGTATGGAATGCTCTTCACGATTTCGAACACCTCATGGCGATTCTTGCCGAACTGTCCGTCGTGGTTGCCCATGGCCAGCGCAAAGGGAATCTTGCGTTCTGAGATGGGGGCAAAGACCTCGCGCAGGCTCTCCTCGGCGGGCTTGCCGAAGATGGAGTCGCCCGTGTGGATTACGAGGTCGGGCTTCTCGGCGTCGAGCATCTCGATGACGTTCTTCCGTGCGCGTTCCGAGCGTGCATCGCCGGCGATGTAGTGCGTGTCGGTGAACTGCAGGATCTTGAAGGTGCCATCAGACCTGAAGCGGAATGTCTTGGGCTGATAGGTTTTTTGCTCTTTTGGTGCAGCATTGACTGGGATGGCGGGAATGGCCGAAACGATTCCGGCTGCTGCTGAATTCCTCAGGAAGTCTCTTCTGTTCATAGTTCTATTGTTTAAAGACAGTAATTACTTCGGTACGGAGCCACAGGCGACCCTGCTCGCGGGTGTAGTGTGGCTTAGTAGGAGAACTCCAAATCATTGTCTTCGCCTCCGGCGCCTACACGGAAGGAGCGCACCTGCTTGCTTTTCAGTTTGATGGCTATCACATCGAAGCATAGCGAGGCATTCAGGTCGAAATCGACGTGTGTCTGCCCGGGAAGCATCTGCTTTGGGTCCACGAAGCCCAGGCCCTGAGTGATGTAGTAGTTCACTCCGTCGTCATTTGTATGCTGGTTGCAATGTGTGTCGCCGCACATGAGGCCTACCAACCGCCCCTTGCTACGCTTGAAGTTCCATTCCAGCCCCAGTTCTCCGCCCTTGCGGCGGTTGACGAAGTCGGCCAGCAGATGGCAGAGCACCTCGCAGGTGGGGCGCTTGGCATCCTTCACGCTCATCCATCGTCCGATGGGGTGGGGCATGTAGTGGGAGAGCGTCACGATGTCGGTGCCCTCGCTTGTCTGCTTCAGTATGCCGATAAGCCATTCCAACTGTGCGTTGTCGAAGGTGTAGTAGTTCTCGCCGTGCGTTTCCGTGCCCTCACTGTTCAGGAAGATGATGCGGATGTGTTTCCCGGGTATGTCGTAGTAGCCGTATGCTTTGCCCTCCACGATATGCAGGTTGCCGTTGGCGAAGCGTTCGCTGGGCTTCTGGAATGCGTCGGAGAGGAACTGGCTGGTGAAGTGGCGGCCTGCACCGCCGTCCCAGTCGTGATTGCCCGGTGTATAAATCCACACTCCCGGGAAGAGCCCCATCTGCTGTCGCGTCTGTGCGACCATCCTGTCTGCCGCTTCCGTAGTGTTGTGTGCTTCGCCCCCGTTCAGGCCGATGTCGCCAAGGTTGGCCATGAAGTCGTAGCCGAAGAGACGGTCTGTGGCGGCCATATAGCCGAAGTGCTTGTACGTCTCGCTCCTGCCGCTTCCCCATCCGCAATGGACATCGGTTAGGATGGGGAAAAGGAGAGTCTCCTCGCCGTTCTTCCAGTGGATGTAGCGCAAAAAGGTTTCTTCTGCCTGAGGCATCACGAAATCGGGAACCGTCTGGGCTGAACAGATTCCGGCAGTGAGGAAAAGCAATCCGTACACCAGCTTCGAAAGGTGACTGCGCATTCTAATCATTCTTCTCTGTTTTTGGTTGTGGTGCCTCTGCCTTAGCCTGCGGTTGGGGCTGCTTGCGCTCGGGAGTGTTGGCGCTTGCATCGCCCTTTGTTTGTTCCTCCGCTGTCTTTGCCTGAGTCTGGTCCTCCGCAGGCTTGGTCTGAGGCTGCCCTTCTGCAGGCTTACTTTCCGATTGTTCCTCTGCAGCTTTGGTGGCATCCACGTCGATTTTAGCCTTCTCGGGTGTCTTCAGTTCAAAGAGACCGTAGGTGGTTCGGAGCACCTTGAACTCGGTGCGGCGGTTGAGGGCATGGCAGACTTCCTGATGCTCCTCGTCCTCGAGTGCGAGGATGAAGGCCTCGGTGAGTGTGTCGCCCTCGTGGAGGAAATCGTTCTGCTCGGCTATCTTGCGTGTGACCACCTTGGGGCGACTCTCGCCGTAGCCCATTGCCGTGAGGCGGTCCTCGGCGATGCCATGCTCGATGAGGTAGCTGACGACACTCTCGGCACGCCGCTGGCTGAGGCGCATGTTGTACTCGTCCTTGCCGCGGAAGTCGCAATGGCTGGAGAGCTCGATGGTCACGTTTGGGTTCTCGTTGAGGAGGTCCACAAGGCTGTCCAGTGCCTGAGTGCTCGACTCGGTGAGCGCGGCGCTGTCGAACTCGTAGAAGACATTGCGGATGAGCACGGGATTGTTGATGCTGGCCAGAGGAAACTGGAGCACGTATTCGCGGCTCACGGAACTGGTGTCGACCTGCAGCTCCTCCTTGTGGTTCAGGTAGCCGGTGCAGGTGCCGAGGAAGACGTAATCGACGTGCGGCTTTATCTCTTGCGTGAACGAACCGTCGCTCTTCACGTTCAGTTTCAGGTATGTACCGTCGTTGCCCACCATATAGACAAGTCCTTCGGGCAGTTCGTAGCCGTCCTTCTCATAGACCCAGCCCTTGACGGTCAGTACCACTTCGGGGCACTCGAACGACATGATGTGGTCCCAGCCTCGTCCGTCGCCCCGGCTGGTGGCGAAGAAGCCGCGGTTGTAGGGTCCCTCGAAGGTCATGCCGAAGTCGTCGCCGCTCGAGTTCATCGGGACGCGCATGTTCTCGACGTGCCAGTTGCCCGTCGAATCGGTCTGTGCGCAGAAGATGTCGAGGCCGCCCATGCCCGGATGGCCGTCGGAAGAGAAGTAGAGGTCGCCGTTGGGACGGAAGGTGGGGAACATCTCGTCGCCCTCAGTATTGATGGGCGCTCCCACGTTCTCCACGCCGCCCAGTCCCTGGTCGGTGATGGCAATGCGCCAGATGTCGAGGCCGCCCAGTCCGCCAGGCATGTCGCTCACGAAGTAGAGCCAAAGTCCGTCGGGTGTGATGGCCGGGTGGGCATAGCTGGAGAGTGTGTCCTTCGATATCTCGAGTCGCTGCGGATTGCCCCACGAGGCGTCGGTGCGCGAACTGGTGAATATCTCGGCGTAGCGGGGATATTCGGCGTCGAAGGTGCATCGGGTGAAGTACATGGTCTTTCCGTCGGGCGAGAAGCAGCATGCACCCTCCTCGTAGAAGGTGTTCAGTTCCGACTCGATAGTCTCGGGCTGTCCCCACTTCCCCTTGTCGTCCTTCTTCGAGACAAAGATGTCGGTACTCTTGGTGCCTGTGATGCCGCTAATCTCGTCGCCCACGGCCTGCGAGCGCGAACTGGAGACGTAGAGCTGGTCCCACTCGTCGCCATAGAGCACGGGCGAGAAGTCAGCCCGGCGGCTGTTGAGGATGGGCTCCTTGCGGATGGTGTAGAGGGTGGGCTTCTGCTTCCACTCGGGAGCCAGCAGGCAGCCTTGGCGTCCGTTGCGGGCGAGGGTATGGTTTGGAACCAGTTCGAGGAAGGCGTCGTAGTTCTTGATGGCGTTCTTGTAGTCGCCCTGCTTGTGCTGCGCCTGTGCCAGGTAGAGGATGGCCAGCGAGTCGGGATACTTGTAGCGGATGGCATTCTGGTATGCGCCGGCAGCCTTGGCCGTATAGTTCACCTTGCGGTAGCATTCGGCCATCTTCCATGCGCGTTCGCCACGCTTGTCCTTGTCCTTCACGGCCGTGCGGGCGTAGGCTTTCTTGTATTCGGCAGCTGCATTGAAGTATTCGCCGATGGCAAAGAAGGCGTCGCCCTTCTTGACATTCTTCTCGGCGCCGCAGCCCGTCATGAGCAGCAGTACCAGCAGTGCCTGTATGATGTGAGAATACTTACGCATACCTTTACCTTATTATAATAACGATATGCTTGGCAATTTATTGTTCAAGGTGTGTCCGAATTGCCAGAACCGTCCTCAAACGGGGCGCGATATGTGCAACCTTCCTTCCAGCGTGAGCATCCGTAGGCCGTCTTTCCCTTGATGATGCGGCCTTCGCCACAGAGAGGGCAGACGTCTCCCTCATGGGGCTCGCCGGGCTTCGTGGCAGTCTTGTTGTGCGGACTTTTGGCTTTTGTGGCGTCTTGGGGCTTTGCGCTGCTCTTGGCCTTCGTGGCGTCTTGAGGCTTTGTGCTGCTCTTGCCTTTTGTGGCGGCCTTGGGTTTTGCATTGCGCTCAGGCTCTTCGTCCACGATGCTGATGCGACGGCTGCTGGTGTCGCTCATCACCTGATTCACTATCTCTGCCACCTGCTGCTTCAGTCCGTCGATGAAGTCCTTTGCTATCTGGTTGTAGTTCGTCTTGTCGCGTTCGATGTCGCGCAGCTTCTTTTCCCAGATGCCGGTCAGTTCGGCGCTCTTCAGCAAGTCCTCGCGAATCAGCCCTATCAGCTCGATGCCTGTCGGGGTGGGGGCAATACTGGTGCGGATGCGTTTGATGTAGTGGCGGCGGAAGAGGGTCTCGATGATGGCGGCGCGCGTACTGGGTCGGCCGATGCCGTTCTCCTTCATCACCGCGCGCAGTTCCTCATTGTCCACCAGCTTTCCGGCTGTCTCCATCGCCCTGAGCAGTGTGGCTTCCGTGTAGGGCTTGGGGGGCGTGGTCCACTTCTCGGTGAGGGTGGGCTTGTGGTCGCCGCTCTCTCCTTTCGTGAAGACGGGTAGCGTGCGCTCCTCCTCTTTCTTCTTCTGCTGCTCCTCGTCGTCAGCTGCTGTCTGTTGGTCCTTGGCATAGACCGTTCGCCAGCCGGGCTCCAAGATGGTCTTTCCCGTTACTTTGAACTCCACCTCCTCCACTTGTCCTGTCACAATGGTCTGGGCAAACAAGCAGTCGGGATAGAACGCGGCAATAAATCGCTTTGCGACAAGGTCGAACACGTTCCGCTCCGCGTCGGTCAGTCCTCGGGGCGGTACGCCAGTCGGGATGATGGCATGGTGGTCGGTCACTTTCGTCGAGTCGAACACCTTCTTCGTCTTGGGCAAAGGCTTGCCACCGAGCGGGCGGATGAGTTCGGCATAGGGTGCAATGCTGTCGAATGTGGTCTGAAACAGGCCGTTCATTGTCTGCGGGCACTTGGGATAGACATCGTCGGGGAGGAAGGTGGTATCGACGCGCGGATAGGTGGTGAACTTCTTCTCGTAGAGGCTTTGGATGAGGTTCAGCGTCATTTCGGCCGAATAGGAGAACTTCTTGTTGCAGTCCACCTGCAGCGACGTGAGGTCGTAGAGCGACGGCGGTTGCTCCTTGCCGTTCTTCTTCTCCACTTTAGTCACCGTGAAGGGTTTGCCCTCGATGGTGGCAAAGGCTTGCTCTCCTTCCTCCTTCGTGGTGAATTTTCCCTTTGTGGCGGTGAAGGTCGTCTCACGGTAAATGGTGGCCAGCACCCAGTATGGCTCTGGCTTGAAGTTGTCTATCTCGTACTGGCGGTTCACGATGAGGGCGAGGGTGGGTGTCTGCACACGGCCGATAGACAGCACCTGTCTGTTTTGCCCGTATTTGATGGTGTAGAGACGTGTGGCGTTGATGCCGAGCAGCCAGTCGCCCACCGCGCGGCTCAGTCCGGCGATGTAGAGCGACTGGTATTCGCTTTGGTCCTTCAGCGTTTGGAATCCCTCGCGGATGGCCTCGTCGGTCATCGACGAAATCCACAAGCGCTGGACGGGGCACTTGGCCTGTGCCTTTTGCATCACCCATCGCTGTATGAGTTCACCCTCCTGTCCGGCATCGCCGCAGTTGATGATGCTGTCGGCCTGGCTCATCAGGCGCTCGATGGTGGCAAACTGTTTCTCGATGCCCTTGTCGTCCTTCAGCTTGATGCCGAAGCGGGGGGGTATCATGGGCAACTGACTCAGGCTCCACGTACGCCACACCGGCGTGTAGTCGTGCGGCTCCTTCAGCTCACACAGGTGGCCGAAGGTCCAGGTGACCTGATATCCATTGCCCTCCATGTAGCCGTCCATCTGTTGGTTGGCACCCAGGACGTGGGCGATGTCGCGTGCTACGGAGGGTTTCTCGGCGATGCAGACAATCATAGACGTTCTTCGCTTTTCGAATGCAAATATACGAATTAACGCGGGAAGTGCAAAGTGTTGGAGGCTTTTTTCTTTCTTGCCAGCTTGCTCTGTCGTTGTTGGAATCAGAATACCATCACCTCTCTGCCGTCGCTTTGGGCGTAATCGACCAGCCGTCGCTGGATGTATCGGCAAAGAAGTTAAAGGACAATGGCACTGGGTATCAAGGGGCAGAGCCGCGGGCAAAATTCTTCGACAAACCGGACGCCTGCTGTTGTGGGAGTTTGTCCCATGAATGGGACGAGCCTGTCCCACAAGTGGGACAGCCCCAGCCAAAGCCTTCTTGACGGGCGACAGGTTTTAGGTGTGTTCTCTAATAATTAACGTGAGTTCGACGAAATCGATTCAGAACAGAGTAAGCTGATTATCAAACACTCTGACCACCCGTATCAATGGTTTCTTGGGAAAGTAGCAGTAGGCAGCAACAGCTCCCAACAAGTTGGTAGCGAAGTTGCAGACTGGCCTGTGTCTTGAGTGTTCAATCTGTGCGATGTTCTTGAACTCGTCGTTGACACTTTCATTAATCGCTC
>JAILBW010000129.1 GCA_024680695.1 Bacteroidaceae bacterium | reverse complement strand
TATAACTATAATTATATTAACTTATTGTAATATAATAATTTACTATCTCCTCTCCCGCGCGAAATCCGCCCACGGTGCAGAAAAATGGACTGTCCTTTGTCCCAATTGTCACGCAATGGGGGAAAAGTTCTCTCTGCCGGTAAGAGAAAGTGTCAGTTTTTTTATGCAGAAACCTACCTAAAAAAACGCGCCCGCCGTTCTGGCTGAGAGCGGCGGGCGTGGGTGTTAAGGTGCGTTCTCCGAGAGGGGGAGAGGGGAGTTTAGAGCGAGAGGGTGTAGGTGCCGGGCTGGTAGTTGGTGGACTCGGATTGTCCGGGCAGGGTGACGGTGGCAGTGGTGCCTTCGGGGATGGTGAAGGTCCAGGTGCACTGGTCGCCCTCGTAGCGCCAGGCGCTCTTGATGAGTCCGGCGGCGGACTGGTACTCGGCCTCGACGTGGCCCAGACGCTTGTCGGGCACGGGGCGCATGATGATGTGCTTGAAGCCGGGCTGGGCGGTGTCGGCTGCGATGCCGGCCACGGTCTCCCAAATCCACTCGCAGACACAGCCGTAGGCGTAGTGGTTGAAGGAGTTCATGCCGCGCGGACCCATGCCCTTGTCGACCATGTAGCTGTTCCAGCGTTCCCAGATGGTGGTGGCGCCGTTGTCGACGGAGTAGAGCCAGCTGGGGTTCTTGCGCTGGAAGAGGAGGTCGTAGGCGATGTCCTGAAGGCCGTTGTCGGTGAGGGTCTGCATGAGGATGCTGGTGCCGAGGAAGCCTGTCTGGAGGCATCCGTCGTGGTCTTGGAAGTTCTGGCGCAGGCGGGCGATCATGGCGTCGCGGGCCTCACCCTCGACGAGCTGGTTCTTCAGGGCGAAGAGGGCGGGTGTCTGCATGGTGTTCAGGATGTCGAGCTGGAAGGTGCCGTCGGCGTTGAGGAACTTCTCGCGGAGATAGGCAACGGCCTCGGCATGCATCTGTGCGTAGGGGGCTGCGTCGCGGCCTATGGCCGTAGCCATGTCGCGCATCATGGCGGCGTCGATGGCCCAGTAGGAGGCGCTCAGATAGTTCCAATAGACGATGGACTCGGGCTTGAGTCCCTTCTCGTCGCGGATGCCGCCGCCACAGCTCTCGAGGGGTTCGTAGCTGAGCCAGTCGGCCCACTGGTAGTTGCCGTTCTCGGTGGTCATGGCGGTGTGTTCGTACTTGGTCTCGTAGATGTGGTTCATGAAGCGGTTCATGGCGTCCCAGTTCTCCTCGATGATGGTGGGGTCGCCGAACTGTTTCCAGACGGTCCAGGGTACGATGATGCCTGCGTCGGCCCATCCGAGGCGCATCATGTCGCCATTGCCGTTGCCATCGCCGGCTCCGTATTGTGCCATGGGTGCCACGCCGGGGAAGGCGCCGGTGGGCGACTGAGTGTCGCGCATGTCGCGCATCCACTTGTGGAAGAAGGCATCGGTGTTGGCGAAGAAGGTGCCTGTCTCGGTGAACACCTGGGTGTCGGCGGTCCAACCGAGGCGCTCGTTGCGCTGCGGGCAGTCGGTGGGCACGGAGAGGTAGTTGGAGCGCTGTCCCCAGAGGGTGTTGGAGATGAGTTTGTTCACCGACTCGTCGCCGGTGGTGATGGTACCGATCTCGAGGTTCTTGGCGATGGAGGTGACGGGGATGGACTGCAGCGACTTGATGGTGACGGGACGGGTGGCGGTGATGGAGGCGTAGCGATAGCCGTAGAAGGTGCAGCGGGGATGGTAGGCGACGAAGCCCTTCGTGTCGGCGAAGGTGTAGACGAGGCGCATTCCCTTGTCGGGGATGCGGAGGTTCTGGCGATGGACGCTACCCTCGGGGCCGTCCATTCCGCGGCTCTTGGCGCCGTTGCCGTCGTTGAGCAGCTCGCCGGGCAGGCAGGTGAGCACGGTGCCGGAGTCGGCCTTGAACTCGAAGGCGGGCACTGCGGCGCAGTTTTGTCCGAAATCGACGACGAGGGTCTCGTCGGGACCGACGGTGAGCGCTTCGCCGGGGGCAAACTGCTTAGTGATGACTACCTTGCCGAAGGCTTCGTCGGAGGCTCCCTCGACGTCCTTCCACAGGTAGGCCTCGACGGGCTGTAGGGCCAGGTCGCAGCGCAGGTAGATTTCGGCGCTCTGCGAGGGCAGTATCTCGCCCTGGAACTCGGTGTTCTCCTCGGGTGTGGAGAGTTTCTCGGGGGTGAGGAAACCCAGCGGGGTGCGGGCGTCGTACTCCTCGCCGTCGAAGATGGCGGCGTGGGTCACCGGGCCTGCGATGCCGGCCGTCCAGTGGGCGGTGTCGGTGCCGAAGAGTTGCTTCGAGCCGTCGGCGTAGGTGATTTCGAGGACGCTGCGGAAGGCGGGCTTCTTGCCGATCATTCCGTCGTGTCCGCCGGGGGTGATGATCTTGTCGGCCCACCATCCGGGGGTCACCTGTGCGGCGAGCTGGTTCTCGCCTCCGGCCTTGCAAGTGAATGCCTTGGTGACGTCGTAGGTGAACGAGCGCTTCGTCTTGGCAAAGTGTGTGAAGCCAGGCTTCAGGAACTCCTCGCCGACGGGCTTGCCGTTCAGGTATAGTTCATAGACGCCGAGTCCGGCTGTCATCCAGCGGGCCGAGACCACCTTCTTCTCGTTCTTCACTGTGGCGAGGAACCAGCTGGCGCCGTCGGCAGCGCGTTCGTTCTTCCCGCCGATGGAGCCTGTAACGACAGGTGCGTTGGCTGCGGAGATCCATTTCGATTCGTTCCAAGCCGAATTGTCGAGTGCGTCGGTGCGCGTTCCCACTGGGGCTGCGGACTTGTCTCCGCATCCCGCTACCAGCACGACGGCCATTGCGACGGCCAAGCGTGCTACGATGTTACTTCTCTTTTTCATCTTCTTTTTGTTTTTTGATGTTATAGTAAACGACCCAATTTATATTCCTCTTTCTGCCCAGTCGCCTCGGTCCAGATTCCTATAGCCGATGGCTTCTGCGATGTGCTGCGATTGAACGTTCTCTGAATTATCCAAATCGGCAATGGTTCTTGCAACTTTTAAAATTCGGCTATATGCTCTTGCGGACAACTTCAATCTTTCCATTGCCATACGTAGCATATCCAATGATGCGGCATCAGGCTCTGCGAATTGATGCAACATGCGTTCAGTCATTTGAGCGTTGCAATGAATGCCATTGAAATCCTTAAAACGTACCTCTTGGATTTGTCTTGCTTTAATGACCCTTTCACGTATCTTCTCGCTTGGTTCGCCAGGTTCCATCTCACTCAAGGCTGCAAAGGGCACTGCCTGGATTTCGCATTGGATGTCGATGCGGTCGAGCAGGGGCCCGCTGATCTTGTTCATGTAGCGCTGTATCTGGCCAGGAGTGCAGACACACTGATGATTGGGGTCGCCATAGTAGCCGCAGGGGCAGGGGTTCATCGAGGCGACGAACATGAACGAGGCGGGATAGGTGATGTTGTACTTGGCTCTCGATATGGTTATGGTTCTGTCCTCGAGCGGCTGGCGCATCACTTCGAGTACGCCACGCGGAAACTCAGGAAGTTCGTCGAGGAATAGGACACCATTGTGGGCGAGGCTGATTTCGCCAGGCTGTGCGTTTTGTCCGCCTCCGACGAGAGCCACGGGGGAAATGGTGTGATGGGGTGCGCGGAAGGGGCGCTGCGCGATGAGGGAGCAGGTGCTGGGCAAGATGCCGGCCACGGAATGGACCTGAGTGGTTTCGAGGCTCTCGCGGAGCGTGAGCGGAGGCAGGATGCCGGGCAGACGTTTAGCGAGCATGCTCTTACCGCTTCCCGGCGGACCTATCATGATGAGATTGTGTCCACCTGCGGCTGCAATCTCGAGTGCGCGCTTTACCTGCGTCTGGCCTTTCACTTCGGCAAAGTCGAAAGAAAAGTGGGTCTGTTGGGCATAGAACTCAGCCCGGGTGTCCACCTCCGTCGGTTCGACAATGTGCAGACCGTTGAGGTGGGCCACCACCTGATTGATGTGATTGACGCCAAAGACATGCAGGTTGTTTACCACGGCGGCTTCGCGCGCATTCTGTTCGGGGACGAAGAGGCCTTCGTAGCCCATCTCGCGCGCCTTGATGGCAATGGGGAGGGCGCCCTTGACGGGCATAACGGAGCCGTCGAGGCTCAGTTCGCCGACCATCATGTATCGTTCGAGCCGCTCAATCTCGACGTGGTTCTCCGTGGCGAGTATGCCGATGGCCATTGGCAGGTCGAATCCGGACCCCTCCTTGCGCACATCGGCGGGAGCCAGATTGATGGTAAAGGCACGGCTGGGGAACTTGTATCCGCTGTTCTCGATGGCGGCTGCAATGCGGCCGTAGCTTTCCTTGACGGCATTGTCGGGGAGTCCGACAAGCAGGAACTGAAGGCCTCGTTTGGCATTCACCTCGATGGTGACGGTCATCGCCTGGAGGCCTTGCACGCAAGCGCTGAATACCTTTACAAGCATAAGCTTTTTGTTTTCGGGGCAATATCTTTCTGCCAGTCGCTGCCGCTGGCAATGATGTGCTGGTCGGGGGCTACGAGGATGTAGTAGGGGAGTTGTCGGATGCCCCACTGTTGGACGTAGGGACTGCCCCAGCAGAGGTAGTCGCAATAGTTGGGGTAGGTGACGCTGTCGCGCGTTTCCGAGAACTGCAGGTGTTTTCCGCTGTAGTCGAGCGAGTAGCTGAGAATGTGGAGGGTGTCGCGCATTTCCCGCCGCAGTTTGCGGGAGAGGTAGTGGGCACGCTGGGAGCCGTTTTTCCATCCGGCCCAGAAGACGATGAGGAGGTAGCGGTCGCGGTAGTCGCTGCTGCGGACAAGGGTGTCGATGGTTTCCCGCTTATCGCCGTCGCCGGTAGTGAGGCGCATTGGCCACTGGAAGGAGGGGAGTGGTTGTCCGGATGCAAGGATGCCATTGGAGCGCACGGTGGCTGACAGGCGGCTCAGCTCCATGTCGTCGGGCATGGCGCGGCCAAGGCTGTCGAATATCTCGAGGACATCGTTGCGAAGGGTGTCGGACTGAAGGAAGTATTGGGCGAAGAGGTGGCGGGCGACGTGGAGTGTGGGATGCGTCAGAATGTATTGCTTGGCAATATGGTGCACCTCCTCGTCGTTCTTCTCGCGGATTTCGCGACGAAACTGGGTGTAGAGTTCGTTGTCGGAAGAACCGCTGACGCGCACTTCGCTGAGGTTTTGGGCATCGCCCTCGATAAGGATGTCGTCGCCCGACGAGGCGAAGAGGGTGAGGCTGGAGTAGTTGGGGTAGAGGAGGTGGAGTGTGGCATTCTTTGCGACGGGTAGTTGGTACTGGAACCGTCCGTCCTGGATGCGGAGGGTGTCGATGCGGTCGAGTGCGTAGTCGGTGCTGTAGAGATAGAACTCGCCCTGCTCGAGGTGCGCAAAGCGACCCTTCAGGCGAACCTGTCCGGGATGGCTGCTGCAGCTGAGCAGGGCGAGGAGTATGACGATATAATAAGGTGCCTTTTTCACGAGCTTACTTCACGAGGGACTTGATGATGTTTGCATAGTCGGCAAACTCGAGGTCCTTCGCAGCGCGTACGGCCAGTGTGGCGTCCTTGGAAATGGCGCTCTTGAGGCTGTTGGTGAGCGTGGTGGCATCGCTGGTGCGAGCAGCCAGCACGGCGCGCAGATAGTCGGTGGTGGCGTCGGCGTTCTTGATGTTTGCCAGCGTGGTCTTTGCCTTGGCATAGTCTTTGGCGAGAATCTGTGCCAGAGCGGCGCTGTTGCTCTGAGTGTTGGCCAGGTCGGCAGCGGCCTGGGTGTAGTTGCCCTTGGCGATGTTCAGGTTGCCCATCACCTCCTTGAAGGTGTCGGCACCACTACCCTGTGCCAGATAGGTCTCGGCTGCGGTGACGTCGCCGCTCTTCAGTGCGATGAGGCCCAGGTTGGTGTTCACTTCGCTTGCGCTGCTGCTCACCTTCTTGGCCTGCTCGAGGAAGCTCTTGGCCTTGTCCACATCGCCCTTGGCGAGTGCCTGCTGTGCCAGATTGTTCAGCGAGCGGTAGTCACTGGGGTACTGCTTGGCAATGGTGTTGTACCACTGTGTCTTCTCGGCTTCGGTGTCGACGAGCTTGTTGGCTCCGTAGAGGAGTTCCTCGACGCTGAGCTTGGCGGGGTCGGCCTTGTACTGTGCCAGAATCTGTTCGTCGCTGCGGCCGATGACATCATACTTCACGATGAGGCGAGCACGGCGCAGTTCGGGGAGAACGCCTTCCTTGATGTCGGTATAGACCTCGCTCATGTTGCTGATTTGCTGCTCGCGCTCTTCGGGATCCTGATACATGGAGAGGACACGCAGGATGACATCCTTGTCCTGCAGGTTGCTCTTCGAGATAAGTTCCTGGAAGCCCTCCCAGTCCTCGGCGGTGAACTTGGTGTCGATATCGGCATTCATTTTCAGTCGCTTGAGCTCTTTCTTCATGTAGTCGGCGCTGACGTTCTGGCGCTTTTCGGCCAGACGCTCATTCAGGTTGTAGCGACCATCGGGGCTGGCGTAGGCGCTCACCTCGATGCTATTCAGTGCGCGCTCTTCCTGATTATCATTGATTTCCTTCAGGATCTTGCTTAGGTCCTTCACGCTGGTAGAACCAAGTTCGCTGCTGCGCAGAGTGGCCTGGTTGATGAGGAACTTGATGTTGGCCTCCTGCTTTTGCTCGATGATGCGCTGGTAGGCGTCGGGAGCGGTGGCGGGGTTGATGTCGCAGCGGCTCAGGAGCTGGCTGGTGGCTATCACGCCATAACCAATCTTTACGTCGGGGATGGAGACCTTCTTCTTGCCCTTCTTGGCATCGAAGCGTGCATAGAGGTCGCTCTTAATCATGGGATCCTCGTAGGCAAAGGTGCTCTTCATCGTGTAGGTGCCACCCACCTTGTACTTCACGGTGGTAGCGTTGCCCTCAACTTTTTCACCCTGGAACGTGGCGCTCTGTCCCACGGCTTCGCCGCCATCGTACTTCAACACAGGAGTGACTGTGACAACAGCCTTCTTCTTCATGTACTTCTCGGGGAAAGTACCGTTGATGGTCACGGGAACCTGCCCGCCCACGGCCTCGAGGGGCTTGGGTGTAACCTTGAAATTGTCGGCGCTCAGATTGCCCAGCTTGCCGCACGATGACAGCAATGCGGCTACAGCAGCTGCCATCAAGAGAAATTGTGTCTTTTTCATAATAGATTATTGTTTGTATATCGAATTTGCGGCGCAAAATTACAGAAAAAAAAGAATACGCGGAAAGGAAAGTGAGAAAATTCGTGATGAAAGTAGTGAAAAGTTGAGTTTAACCCTTTCTGAGATTTCTTGGATGATGGTTCAGGATGGCCTCGCGGAGGTGTTGCTGGCCGATGTGCATGTAGATTTCGGTGGTGGCAATGCTCTCATGCCCCAGCATGGCTTGAATGGCGCGAAGGTTTGCTCCGCCCTCGAGCAGATGTGTGGCAAAGCTGTGACGGAAAGTGTGTGGGCTGATGTCCTTCGTGATGCTTGCCGCTTTGGCGTATGCCTTGATATTTACAAAGATGCTGATGCGACTCAGCCGACGACCGCGCACCGGGGAAATGAAGACGAAGTCCTCCTCGCCCGGCTTGGCCTGAATGTCCTGCCGCACCACGAACCATTGACGCAGACGGCGAATGGCTTCTTCGCCGATGGGCACCAGCCGCTCTTTGCGTCCTTTGCCTCGCACTCGGATATAGCCTTCTTCGAGGTACAGCTCGCTCATGTGAAGGTTACACAGCTCGCTTACGCGTAATCCGCAGCTGTACAGCATTTCGATGATGGCTCGGTCGCGAGTACCTTCGGGTTTGGTGGGACTTGTGGCGGCAATGATGGCATCGATTTCCTCGAGACTGAGCACTTCGGGCAGATGTTTGCCGATGCGGGGACTCTCGAGCAGCTCGGTGGGGTCGGCGTCTATCTCTTTTTCCATTAGCAGAAAGCGGTAAAACGAGCGTACTCCGCTCAGGATGCGAGCAATGCTACGGGGCTGGATGCCGATGTCGTAGAGTGTGCCGGCGAAGCGGTCGAGTTCCTCGAGCGTTACCTGTCGGAAGTCGATGCCCATGTCGGAATAGTAGTTCAGAAGTTTTTGCAGATCCTTCATATAAGCATCCACCGTATTTGGCGTGTAGGAGCGCTCCAATTGCAGATATTGTGCGTACCGACGCAGGATTTTGGGGCCCACAGCGCCGATATTTGACAGATTAGCGGAATTTTTTTGGCTCATATTTTGTTTTACTTTTGCTTTTTGCTAACTTTGCTTCGACAAATGTACGGAAAAACTATGAGAATACAAATTATCAACGGCCCAAATCTTAATCTTTTGGGTGTCCGCGAACCTGAGGTTTACGGCAAGCGGGCGTGGGAGGACTATCTGAAGGAATTGCGCGGACGCTACCCGAAAGTGCGCATAGACTATTTCCAGAGTAACCTCGAAGGAGAGATTATCAACATGATTCAGGAGGTTGGCTTCGATCGCGACGGCATTGTGCTGAATGCAGGTGCCTATACGCACACCAGTGTGGCCATTCTGGATGCTCTGAAGAGTATTACGACGCCAACCGTCGAGGTGCACATCAGCAACGTCTCGCAGCGTGAGGATTTCCGTCGCAAGAGCATCATCAGCCCGGGCTGCCTCGGCTTTATCGGTGGCTTTGGCCTTGACAGCTATCGTCTGGCTATTGAGGCTTTGATAGACAGGGCTTCCGATCAGGAGTGAGTACGGACGACTATATCCTGAGCCACATTGACGCTGAAGGCAACTATCTGCATGCCCTTTGGCGCGCTTCCAATCTCTGCACACCCTATGGACAGATGGCCAGCGGTCATCTTCAGGGGCGTATGCTCAAGATGTTGGTGCGAATGATTCGGCCCATGCATTTGGTCGAGCTGGGCACGTTTAGCGGCTACAGCGCACTTTGTATGGCCGAGGGGCTGCCCGAAGGTGCCGAGTTGCACACCTTCGAGCTTTTCGACGAGCAAGAGGACTTCCTTCGCCAGTGGATTGGTGGCAGTCCTTATGCCCATTTTGTCCATCTCCACATTGGAGATGCCTTGCAGCTCATCCCCCAGATGTCCACAGTGTGGGACATGGCCTTTATCGATGCCGACAAACGTCAGTACGTTCAGTATTATGAAATGCTGCTTCCTCGCATGCGTTCCGGTGGCTTCATCGTGGCCGACAACACGCTTTGGTATGGTCGAGCCGCTGAGGGACATCCCCGCGAGAGTGATGCACAGACGCGCGGTGTATTGGCCTTCAACGACCTTGTGGCAGCCGACTCGCGGGTTGAGAAGGTCATCCTTCCCTTGCGCGACGGCCTGACGCTGATTCGGGTAAAGTAGGAAGAATGCAATCAAGTGATGCGCTTAGGGTGCAGCTGGTTCAATGAGAATCGTGTAGGTGCCCGATCCTAACTGTAGGATGTGTCCATTGGTTCTGTCGCTGATCGGATGGTCGTCGCTGAGCGGCTCGCCGTCTATGTGGATGCGGTTGCGCTCAGCTGTGGGCATTACCACCTGCGCTGTGCTGTTTTCCGGAATGGTTACCTGCATCTGCAATCTGTGTTTGTCGCGCTTCCATTGGCAGGCAACGCGCCCATAGGGCGTTTCGTAGCTTGTCTCAGCCTCGTTTACGTCGCCCACCATCTGTGGGTCGAAGAGCAGCTCCTTGTAACCCACCGAAGTGTCGGTCTGACGGATGCCACCCAGATAGGCATACAGCCACTCCATCAGGTGGCCTAGCATGAAATGGTTGTTCGATATGAATCCGTAGGCCTGCCACGATTCAGTGAGCGCCGTTGCGCCGTGAGCCAACTGCCATCCGTATCCGGGGACATCGCTGCGACTGTTCATGTCGAAAATTACGTCCGAATGTCCCCCATCGGCCAGTTCCTTCAATACGTATCGATAACCGATGTCGCCTGCCGAGAGTGCATTGCCGCGTTTTCGGATGTCGGCAACCAGCTGCTGCATGGCAGCAGCTTTTTCTTCTTCGTTCAGAATGTCAGCAAAAAGTGGCAGGGCGCAGGCTGTCTGGCTGCCCTGCTCGATGAGGTGAGTCTCGGGATTGATGAAACGGCTGTTGAAGGCAGCCTTCACCGTGGCGGCCTGCAAGGCGAATCGTGCCTCGTCCCTCGGTTGATCCACGAGATGGGCCATCTGTTTCATCATGCGCAGATTTATGTACAGATAAGTGGTCGCCGTGAGAGCGGTGCTCGTGAGTTGCGACCTGCCAGGCGATGCAGGACCGATGTCGAACCAGTCGCCAAGCCCGTAGTCCACGATGCCGTTATCGGCGCGAGAGTACAGATAGGCGGCATAGCGCTTCATGCCTTCGTAGTGGCGGACGATGAGCGATGGGTCGCCGTAAGTCAGATAATATGTCCAGGCCGAAATGATGTAGGTGGAACCCCACTCGGGCGAATCCTCAAACCCGTCGGCAAAGCGCACATATTCTGGGGTGATGGACGGGATGCAGCCGTCGGCTCGCTGCGATGTCGCCATGTCGTCGAAGATCTTGTGATACAGCGAGGCTACGTCGTATCGGAATTGCACTGAGGGTTGCATCAGGTGGGTCTGTTCCAGCCATCCCAGCTTTTCGCGATGGGGGCAGTCGGTAAGTACGCTTACCATGTTGCTGCGAATAGCCCAGTCGATGAGGCGATGTATGCGATTGAACAGTTCGTTGTCGCAGCGGAACGAGCCTACCTCGGGTGCGGCGTTGCAAAGGTGCAGGCCTTCCAGCTGCTCGATTTCCGGCTCATTGCCATTCCCCTTGCCGAGGGGTGCAGCACCCTCTACCTGTACGTAGCGAAAACCATAGTAGGTGAACTGCGGTTGCCAAGTAGTGACCGTCTCGCCATCGGGCGTTGTATAGCTCAGGTAGTAGGGAGCACCCGAGGCCGACTGGTTCACGGTGCTGTCTGGGTTGAGCAGTTCTGCCGGGCGAAGAATGATGCGCTGACTGCCTCGGGAGCGCACGGTGAAGCGTGGGATGCCCGAGAAGTTCTGCCCAAGGTCGTACACCCAATGTCCGTTTGCTGCTCGGAAGATGCGAGTGCCCTTTAGCGTCTCGCGCACCGTCAAGGGATGGCACAACTGAGGCTTCAGTGCGATGTCGCACTCCACAGTGCGAGCTTTCTGCCACCTCGAGTCCTCGACATACCCCTTATCCTTCCATCCTTCCAAGGCCCGCTCCCGCCGTGCATCATAGTCTTCGCCGCCATAAATGCTGCTGAATGTGATGGGGCTTTCTGCAACGCGCCAAGTGTCATCCGAAACGATATTCTCCACCGTTCCGTCGCGATATTCCAGACGCAGCATTACCATCACTTTCGGGGCACCGAAGGTTGTCAGAAGCTTGAAGTATCGTTCTCTGTCGTAGGGCACATTGTAGAATCCGTTGCCCAGCATAATGGCGGCCACATTCTCCCCCTTGGCCATGTAGGATGTCACGTCAAAGCCTACATAGAGTGCCTCCTTGCTGTAGAGGGTCCATCCGGGGTCCAGCAGATGGTTGCCGATGCGCTGTCCATTCAGAAAGAAGTCGAAGTGTCCCAGTCCGCATACAAAGGCAGTGGCTCGAACCGGCTTGCCTTTCGTGGTGAATGCGCGCCTGAACTGCGGCAACTTGTAGTCGCCCACAGCCCTGTCGCCCAAGGCATTCGAGGCAGAGCCCAGTCCGTGATATCCGGGTACCACCCGCTCGCGGTCCTCCTCCATCGCTATCCAGCGTGCACCCTGCCAGTCGGCTTTATCCGGCAGGCCGGTGATGAAGCGTCGGGGCGCACTCCATTTCGAGACTTTCCCCTCGGTGTTCCACGCGCGCACGCGAAATATATAGGTAGATGCTGGCTTTAGTGCCTCGCCTCCGTAGGGCACCAGCACCGACTCCTCGCTCTCCATTCGGCCCGAGTCCCACACCACTCGGCCGTTCGCACTCTCCGAGACTTCTATCTGGTAGGCCTGTTGCCGATAGTTGCGCTCCTTCGAGGTGACCTTCCATGAGAAACGCAGCTGGCGGCAGTCCACGCCGATGGGCTCTGGCATCTGTTCACAACTGGTTTCCCGAATCTCGAACGCTCCTGCATGGCAAGCAAGCCACAGGAGCAGCATGGAGGCGATAAGTCTCATCATTGGCTGTGGCACTGGCTACTATATGATAATCTTGCTCTTGTGATAGTTGTCGCGGAACGTAGAGGGTGCACAGCCTTTCTTCTTCTTGAAGATGCGGTTGAAGTTGCTGATGTTGTTGAATCCGCATTCGTAGCAAATCTCGGCGATGCTCTTGCGACCATCCACAAGGTCGCGGGCAGCGTGGCCCAGTCGCAGGTCGATGATATAGTCGGAGATGGTGCGCCCCGTCTGTGTGCGGAAGTAGCGGCTGAAGGCTGCAGGGGTCATTCCTGCCATGTCGGAGAGCGTCTTCAGCCGGATTTCGCGAGTGTAGTTCGCATCGATGTATTCCTCTACGCGGCGTATTCGCTGATTCTCGGGTGTATTCTTCACGTTGGCAAACGACTTCGATGCCAGCAGGTGGTAGTTCTCGGTGAGCGACAGTTCGTAGAGGATTTCCAGCAGGCGCAGGACGCGGTAGAATCCGGGCTGTGCTTCAGTGATCTTCGTCAGTTTGTCATAGACGCGCATGATGGCAGGCAGGTCGAAGGCGATGCCGCGCTTGGCGTTGTCCAGCATGGCGCGGATGCCGGCTACCTGGTTCTTGGCCAGGAAGTGTTCGCCGAGCATGTCGCGAGAGAATTGGATGGTAATCTCGTGAATGGCATGGCTCTCGCAGTTGTATTGGCTCCAGTTGTGTTCCAGCCCGCTGCCCAGCAGTACGAGGTCGTATTGTCCCAGTTCCTCGATGCTGTCGCCCACGGTTCGACGGGCACCTTCGCAGTGCTCCACGAAGTTCAGCTCCATCTCCTCATGTTTGTGCAGAGGATAGGTGAAGAGCTCCTTGTTGCGGTCCATCAGATAGAAACAATCGCTGTCGGTGAGCGGAGTTGTTTCGATGAGAGATCTCGTTTCGTCCATTTGTGTGTTTTTTTGTCGTTTATGTGGTAATTTGCTATTTCTGTGCACATTTCCTGCTGTTGGCAGTCCGTCTCAGACGAGTCGGCCGATGAGCTCTTCGCGGTTGCCCGGCAGCATATCGATGACGGGCAGTTCGATCATCGTATAGGCGCCAGGCTGCTGCTTCATGCTGGCGCGAGCAACGTTTACGAGCACCTGGGCCGTCAGCGCGGGATTGTTGATTTTCATATTGTACTCGAAGAGCTGATTGTGCGTTTGTCCGCTGACGCCCTTTCGCACAAGGTTTACGCCGTGGCCTACGTCGTTCAGGTCGTCCACAGAGGCTACTTTTGTGACATGGGTCTCGTCGTGAACGAAGTATGGGTCGGCCTTGATGGCAGCCTCCACTGTGGTAAAGTCGGCACCCGGCTCCAGTTCCACATAGACCATGCGGCGATGGATGCCGGTGCCCAGCGGGATGGTCACACTCAGTGCGTCTCGCACACCCTCGATGGCCTTTACGGCTACGCTGTGGCCCATGCTGCGGCCGGGACCGAAATTCGTGTAGGTGATGCCCTTGGGCGCCAAGCTTTCCATCAGGGTGCGCACGATGCTGTCCGACCCAGGGTCCCAGCCGGCGCTGATAATGGCTACTGCACCGCTTCTGCGTGCGGCAGCGTCCAATGTGCGGCGCAGTCCGACAATCTGGCTGTGGATGTCGAAGCTGTCCACCGTATTGATTCCGCGCGCGAGGAGGTCCAGTGCGTAGGTTTCTACGCTGCGGGTCGGTGTGGCCAGGATGGCTACGTCTACGCGGCCCAGCTCGCTGATGTCCTTCACTACGGCATAGCCGGCCAGTTCGGCCGGACGGTTCTCTGCGCCCTTGCGGCGCACGATGCCAACAACTTCCATGTCGGGTGCCGCTTCGGCGGCTTGCAGGGCGTATCGCCCGATATTGCCATATCCTACGATGGCCACTCTGATCTTCTCCATGATGCAAAAGTTTGGTTCACTGAGGCCTATGCCTTCAAAATTTTGCACAAAGTTATACTTTTTTATCAAAATACGGAATTTTTCATCGAAAAAAAGCGTTTCTTCTTTCATTTTTTTCGCATCAAGGTGAGTTGCGGAGGGTAAAAAAACTCACCAAAAACCGCCTATATTTGCTCGAATGTGAGGTAGTATTTATTTACAGAATGCCTTTCTACTTTGAGCGAAAAGCGTTGCAATGGTCGGCGCAACGTGTTGCAGAGGCCGGAAGAAAGCGTTGTTCGGGCTCCCGCGACGCTTTCTTTTGGCAGAAATCTGCGCCAGAATCGGATATTTTCGGGCGATTCTCGTCGCGATGCAAAATGTGCGATTTTTAGAAATCTTGAAAATCAATCCGTTACGTTTTAGGAAGTGGGTTAACCCCCTTCTTTTTGCACCAAAAACGGTCATTTTCGCCTATTTTCGGTGTCGCCTGCGATGAAGGCTATTTTTACGCTTTTCCGAAATATTGACATGTAAAGTAGCTGGAGAATTGTCGTTTTCTTTGCTCCCTTCCGCTCGACTTGTTTTTTGCTTCGACACCTTCTTGGGGGCATCGAAGCACTTTGCACTTGGTTTTTCGAAGTCCGAGTGGTCGATTGGTTCAATGTTGTGGTCGAATATAACAAGTTTACCCTCAAATTTAACACAGTTTAACGAATAATCGGTCGAAAGCAGTTTTTTTTTCTCGAAATAATGCGGTTTTATGCAGGAAAATACGTATATTTGCCCAACAAAACGTAAAAACTAGTCTTTCATGAAACCTAAATAAACTTTCAACATACTCACATTTACACTTTTTTAAACCCTATTTTAAATTAAAATTATGCGTAAACAACTACTGAAGATGTGTCTCTCAGCTGCGATGTTGCTGGCAGGCACAACTGCATGGGCACTCGACAAGGTCGATGGTGTCTATCAGATCGGTACGGCAGAGGACCTGAAGGCTTTTGCCGACCTGGTGAACAGCGGTGAGTTGACTGCCAATGCTGTGCTGACAGCCGATATCGACTACGGTATCGAGAGCACAATGATTGGTATGGACATGCCCGACGGAAAGACCTACTGGTACAATGGTCATTTCGACGGACAGGGCCACACGGTCAAGCTGAACATGTTCCCCACCATGAATGGTGGTGCCCTGTTCCAGAACATCGGTTTGCTGGGACGCGTCACGCGAGTGATGACGACCGGTACCATCACCACTGAGTTCAAGTTTGCTGCCGGTATCGCAGGATGGAACCGCGGTGTCATCAGCCGCTGCGCCACCACGGTGAACGTTAACAGCAGCGTTCCGGGCGACGGCACCCACGGAGGTATCGTCGGCGTAAGCCAGCGCAACAGTATGGTGGCCGACTGTATGTCCGCCATGACGATTACCACTGCCACCACCACGACGTGCGGCGGTATCATCGGATGGTCCGAGGGCAAGACGGTTATGCAGAACTGCCTCAACATTAACGACTTCCAGTTTAACGACGAAAGCGGTAGTGCCGTAACGTCCCGTAACTTCAACAACTATGTGAGCCAGGGCTACGGCCTCTACTACGTAAAGGCTTTCGGCGACACATCCGGCGGTACGCAGGTGACTGAAGACGATGTGAAGAGCGGTAAGGTGTGCTACCTGCTGAACACCGACCAGAGCAAGGTCATCTGGACTCAGAAGATCGGCGAGGATCCCTATCCCCTGCCCTTTGGCGATCGCGGCCAGGTATATTGCTCGGCCAATACGAACTGCGACGGTACGACCGAAGTGGAGGGTGCTACCTACAGCAACACTCCCGCTGGCGGCACACCGACCAAGCACACTCTGACGGCTGGCTTCTGCTCTACCTGTAAAGGTGTCACCACAAGCCGCCGCTACGAAGGCGTTACCACCCACAACCACGATTTCACGGGCTACTATGACTATGAGTTCGTAGAGCGCGACGATCAGGGCTGGTACCTCGTTCGCACTGCCGAGGATATGCTTTGGATTGCCAACACCGAGGCACTGAACAACGAGTATGCCCACATCCGCATCATGAACGACATCGACTACAGCGAGTATGGCTACTGGCTGAATGCCTCCAACTGGTACAGCGGTGTGGTTGACGGACAGAATCACAAGATTACGGTGAACATCGTGGGCGACGACAGCAACTTGGCTGCCCTCTTCCCCTTCCTCTCCGGCGACGTGAAGAATCTGTGGATTGACGGTACCATCTCCTCGGGCCGCACCTTCGCAGGTTCCATCTTCGGCGAGACGCAGGACGACAATGCCCGCGGAAACGGCCACGCTACGATGAACAACATCCTGAGCACCGCGACCATTATCAGCACCAAGAGCGGCGATGCCACGACCGGCGGT